>JAGLOT010000022.1 GCA_023137655.1 Nanobdellota archaeon
GAATTTTTATAACTTGTTCCATCTTCACTAACTCTTCCTACCCATACCATATCTGTTCCATCCCATAAGGAATATGTTTTCCATGTATCTGCTCCCAGATTATTATATGTGTAAGCAAAATCAGATGTCAATGTAGTGAATATTCCTGATCCAATGTTTTCTGCTGCTTCATCAAATGTTGCTGTATAGTTATCGGTAAATGCACCTTCAACATATGCTGGCATATCGCCTGCAGTTACATCTGCTAATGTAGCCCAAGTTGGAGTTGCATCTTCACTTGCATAAACAAGTCTTCCTGCTGCTGTCCATTGGAAAAGTCTATCATTGTCATCGTCACCTAATACTATGGTACCTGTTACGTTTCCGTATAAAGCACTCCATCTATAGGTTGACATATTTGTATTTAATTGTGCTCTATGGATATGACCTGAAGTTGCAGCTACTGTTCCAGCAGTTATGTCTGGATAAGCCCCTTCGTCAATTTCACCACTAACTGTAGCCCCTGCAGGTTCATCTGTAGCAGATACTGTTACGGTAAAAATTAATAGAGCAAGAATTACAATCAATGCTTGCAATTTTTGTTTCATCTTTTACACCTCTTATTTTGTAGTTTAAATATTTTTTTATTCGAGCTGTAGTCACTTGCAAACACTATGTACACACATATATCAATTTATACACCAGTATATTATTTAACAGCTTTTGTAACTTAGTGTGTATTTATGTATACCAATAACGTTTTTATTTATATATCTTTCGTTTTTACCATACTAAAATATAGCATTTTATATCTACTCTCGAGGAAAAATTCCCACATATTTGAAATTGCCTTACACGATAAGTCCAAAAGTATTCTGTTTTAACTGTAAAAAGGTAACAAAAAAGAAATAATAGCCTAAATTTAGCAAAATTAAAAAGATTTAAAATAAAATTAATAGAAAAAAATAAATTAAATCAAACAAATATCTCCGGTTCCCCTATATCTAGAGAGATTATATATGCATTATATATAACGGACAAATCCTATAAAATATAGCAAGTACATGGGCAGTCTATTAATTGATTGTACTAGTCAGTTATAATCGTTAAGGATTAATTATTATCCATATTATATACTAAAAATACCTGCAAATAAAAGAATTACATAAATCAATAAAATAAATTCAATTAATATAACAACATATTCCCACCAAGAAAAATGGAAAATCTTTGAAGCTTGTATTGGACTTCCAAGATCTGAGTCCTCAGAACTTTCTAAACCATAAAATCCTTTTTTCTTAGGTTTTAAAAAATCAGAATCTGAGTCATCATAAAATGAATTTTTCTTTGATGTAGATTTGATATTAGATTTATCAAATTCTTCTGCATCATCAAATAAAGTATCAAACCCTTTTGATTCTTTTCCCTTTCCAAATAATTTATCTAAAAACATTTTATTGACCTAATTGATTAAAGATTCCCCTTTGATTTTTCTTTCTTTTTTCCATTTTCATATATTGATCTTTTTCTTGCAATAACAAAAGTTGTTAGTGCAGTCCAAGCTATTATTATAAAAATTACAATTGAAGTTTTTACAGGCTCATCTCTCCATGTTTTAGTTTTAACAACAAATTTCAATGGAAGGAAACCTACTAATCTATCCTGAGAATCATAAAATTTAACATTATAATTACAAACTTCTTCATCTCCAAATGAGAATTTATATTTAATAGATTTTGTTTCTTTCCAATCTAAACTTTCTGAACCTTCAATATCTAATATACAAGGGGAATCTTCTAATTTAATAGTGATGCCCTCTAAATCTTGGTCACCTATATTTTCTGCTAATAATGAAATTGTTTCTTTTGAAAATGGATTTACAATTATTTCAGGAGGATATTCTATAATTCTTAATCTTGCAAGATTTCCTCTTGGTAATACTTTTACCTTAATAGTTTCACTAACCACTTTTACATAATTATCACCATGAAGAACATATCCTTTAACTTGTACAAAATAATCTCTTGGAACTGCCTTGAAATATGGTGCAATTTGGAAATTACCAATTGCAGTATCCTCTGAACTTAAAGTACCTATACTATAATTACTATAATCCCAACCATTGGATGGGTCAGGCCCAATAACAACATTTGTTGCAATAACATCACCTACGTTAGATATATTAAAATAAACATCTCCAACTTCTCCCTGCATTAATGTAATCTCCTTAGTTATCATTTCTAATTCTAATAAAATTGGTTCTGGTGCTGCAGGTATTACTTCATTATCTGCCCGTTGTACATCTTTTTGTGAACCTCCTCCTGCTCCGCCCCCTCCTGCTTCTGGATCTGGGTCTGGTGTTGGGTCTGGTTCTGGTTCTGGTTCATCTTGTTTATCCGTACTATTAGGAAACCCTAATGGTGCAAATATTGAAAAATTTGTTATTGTAATAATCCCTGAAAATTCATTACCATGTAAAATTATGGAAGATGCAGGTGCAATTAAAGTATCCAATTCAGTCCAATTACCATCTTCCCACCCATATACTTCATAACTTGTAGTAATATTAACTGTTTGATTTAATGTAGTATTAAAATAACTTGTAGTATTTGTAACATTATGGGTGTTTCTTTCACCATGTCTTTGATAAATAGAAATATTACCCAATGACATATTATTAGGTAAAGGTTCTTGATAATAAAATGCCATGGTTGCTTCTGAATCTCCAGTAGTATTTACAAATTCTATAAATTGATCAATATCCATTATATCTGTGATATTTGGTAAATCTGGGGGATTTATAACTGACCTAATTCTCATATTTCTAATTTCAGATTTAACCTCTGCTGTTGTAAAATTAACATGTGTTAAATTTACCCTAGAATCTTCAATTGCATAAATCTCACTATTATTGTTACCAAAGAAAACATCTACTAAACTAACTGAGCTATTTCCATCAATTATTGCACCATGAATATTTGCAGCTGATGCAGTTCCAAAAATATTAACAGAACTATTTTTTATACAAAGCCCATAATAATATTCTTGGGCTTTGAAATTTTCTAAAACAATATTTTCTGAGTTTTCAATTGTAACTGCACAAATAGTTGGCTTTTTACTTCCATTAGCTAAACCATCTCCATCTATGACTTCATCAACAAAATTAATTACTATGTTATTAGAATTATTAATAGTCACACAGGTTTCATTATTATTAAAAGTTGAGTTGGTCATAATATAATAACCGGAATCATTTAATTCTGTGCAAGGTTCATATGCTAAAATATCTAAAGATTGTAAACCATTAATATACACTTTTTCTCCACCATTAAAATTACCTTCATATTCTAAATCCTGATTTGGCCTAAGTAAATCTGATACCACAGTTGAATTGGTAGAGTTAAGCAATGAAAAAATAAGATAATCTTCCAATGGATAATTTTCAATTTCTGTATTATTATGATCATAAATTTTATCAATACTAATTAGATATGTTTTTGGTGGCCCTTCTATATTAACTGCCAAATCATAGGATCCATTAAACAATTGTACCTTATCTAAAATATCAATCTCATTAACTCCTGTCTCATATCTAGAATAAGTTATATCTGAATGTACAATAAAGGGATAAATATATCCTGGAAATATTGCATACTTGCTAGAAATATCTATATCAATATTAGAACATTCATAATCTGTACCATTAGCACTATGATTTGTTGTGGAAAAAACATTTGGAAGATAATTAACTACATTAAACATTATTGAACCATTTTCTGACATATAAGATAATCCTACCCTATCTCCAACAGACAGATTATCCTGACAAATATCTAAAAATAAATTTGGTGTTGTACCAGAATAATCCATATAAGAATTACTCCCATATATATTACTAGAACTATCATTTTCAACTTCCTGGCCATATCTATCATATTCTATATAATTTAATTCTGTCCCATTATAGGTTTTCAAAGTTGCACTAGAAAATGCAAAAACGCTTAATGAAAATAAGAATAAAAATATAGCACAAACTAAAAAAGAAATTAATACCTTACTTTTTCCTTTCTTTTGTTTAGCTCTCCTTTGTAAATACAATCTAACTCCCCCAACGAATCCTATAAATTTTTTGTAACTGCTTCTTAAATTTATCTCCATATGACATCTAAGAAATTTACAAATGTATGATATGAAAAGTCTAATGCTTGTGATATCATATCTTCATTAGGAACATTCTTATGAGCATATGTTCCTGTATAATTGGTAATTAATAAATCAAAAGGATAATCTGTTGTTACATTTTCTCCATCAAAAATAAACATAAAATCTTCCCCATCACTTTGATTACCTGTAAAAGATAAACTATAATTTCCTATGTATTCATCCAAATCAGTATAATTATATTGTGCCAGATAAAATTTATTGTAGGTAGGTATAAAAGCTAATGAAATTCTCCCATTTGCATTTGCAACTAAATTAACATTAGTTGTAACAACCACTCCACTTTTTTCATTTCCACCGCCACCTATAGTCCTATTATATATTTGAGTTGGTGCTGTTAAACTTAAACCATTTGTTTCCTGAATTATTACATTAGAATCTGATAAAACATCTTCATCAGAATTTTGAAGTACCATGGTAAGATTATAAGGTATATTAGGATAAGTAAAATCATTTGTTTCAACACCATCAATATAAACTTCAGGTAATGTAATTGGTAATAAATCAAAATAAGATATTGCGGTATTATCAACGTTATAACATTCTTCCACATTATCTCCTGAATCTGCTTCTACTTCTACCCTATATTGTCCACTATGTCCTATTGCTAACCATTCCACAGTTCTTGGTGTTGAAGAACCATCAGGGACTATTGTTTCTGAAATAACTCTTGTAACAGAATAAACTTCATCACCTGTAGAATTATAAATTCTTATGTTAACATCAAAATCTGTTGTTACGTCTACATTTCCACCATACAATTCTGTTGGTGTGTCTCTTGGATTTTCAACAACAAATGTAATATCTAAAGTTTGACTATAATAAATTGGATCTGGGGTAATAGTACTTATAGTAGCATCTAAATTTGGACCAATACACATTTCATAACCCAGGCCATTAATCACTGAATATCTTGTATATGTAAACTGATCATTTGGATTAGTGATTCCAGAAGCAAGTAAAGCTGGTGCTGCACTTGTTGAAGTAGTTCCATCATTACAATCATAACCATAATCATCTGAACATATTCCTAAAAGGGCTGGCCTATCAGCATCAATACCAAAACTACCGTCTCCTGCATTTTTGCTAAAGGTACCTGCATCACTAATAAAAGTTATTTGTGTAGGTGTTATGGAGACAATTCCTGTTGCTTGGTTAGTATAACTTCTTGTTACATCATAACTCCCCCTTAATTCTGCAGACTCATTTGCATAAATAAAATTGTCCCCAAAATTATCTCCGGGATTTGAACTTCCTGCATAACCAATCCATAATCTTCCGGGCAATGCAGCCCTGTAAACATCTGGATTAGGGGTTGTAAATGAAGAAGGTGATACAGTAACGCTTGCTGGAGTTGCAGTATAACATGAACCATCCCATGAAGTTAATGCCAATGCATTTGAACCTCCAGTTGAATAAGTTGCAAGACTATATTCCCAATTGCTTGCCCCTTTTCTTAGTGCATAAAATCCACCAACATAGGTTGCAACAGGCGGAGTATCACAGACCTCTATGCCTACATCAACATTAGTTCCAATTGCATCTTGATATAATGTTCCTGGACTTGAACTGGTTCCAGTAAATTTTAATTGTTGTTGATTTGTAAATCCTGCAGTTGCAGCATCAACAGAAAATAATATAGATACAGCTAATAAAATGCAAATGGGTATAAGAACAACTACTTTGTTTACCTCTTTTTTTGCTTTGCTTCTCAACTTATCTACCTCTTAATCTTTCTTATTTATTAAATTTATCAATTTAATGCATAAAATAAATTATATAATATGGAATTCATTGAATTTATAGTTGCTTTTAATGAACCGACCATACCCGGATCAAACATTGATGTACTCATTCCACCTGTAACAATATTTAATGTAGGGTCCACATAAAATGTAGTCTGATCTTCTACATTTCCTGCACTATTTAAAACTTGGAAAGTTACATTAGATTCAACTGCACCAAGACTTGTTGGTGTAACCACAAAATCTTCATCAATTCCAAATCCAGTATAATGGTATCTTTCTTTATCTGTTAATGTAACATTATCTGTATGTGGGTTCATTACAAGATATCCTTCCACCTCTTTAACTTTTCCTGTATATCCTGAACTTACAGGTACGCCCCCATTGTAAATTAACATTGTAACTACATTGGGTGCCCCAGTTTTTAATGTAATATTATTAGTAAAACTACCTTCTTGATAATCATAATAAGTAAATGTGTCTGTGGCAATATCATACCTAAGTTGAAACTGTTTAAGTTCCCTTTCTGTGTTAGCCCATCTAAACATATAATTAATTATCTGATTCATTGCATTTACCCCTGCTTTTGCATTATCATATAATCTTGTTGGAGATACTGATTTTTTAAATCTCACAAGCTCATCAGTTCCATTAACAACTAATGTTTGTGGGCTTATAAGATTTCCACCAAGAAGAACTGCAAGATAAAATGAATAATTTTCAGGTGTTGTAGAATCATAAGCTGTTGGTGCTACAAGAAAAGTTTCCCTACCATTTGCATTTGTTTCCCCTACTGAATAAGCAGAAGAAACATATCCACTCAAATAATATGGGATAAATAAATTATGTCCTGATTCTTCAGATACAACTAAAACTTGATCTGGTGCGGTTTGATTATTATACAAATATCTTACTTCTACAGTTAAATTATAGGGAATTGCAGTGTTATCAAACATTATTGTTTCAACACCATCTATCCATACCCTATATGTGAAGGAAGGATATTTGCTTAAAATATAAAAATTATATGACCCATATCTTGGAATCATAAATTGTGCATCACAATTAGTATTATTTTCATAACTTTGATTTCCAAAATTTAAATTTCCAGAATAACATGTGTTTAAAGTTTCATATAATGTTAAAAATATTGGAGTCATCACACCTGAATCATTGTATTTAAGTACATAATAATCTGTATCTTGTTCTAATGTAACTATAAATGCAGAATAATTTATCCCACCAATTGTAACATCTGATTTATTACAACAAAAAGTTTCATTAGGATTATCATTTAACTCATCATATGCAGTGGGTGCATAAAAATCAGGAAATTGTGAAACATTAAACATTTGATATGCATTTAAATCTGGATCTGTTACATTTAATAATTTAGAAGAATCAAAATTATTTGGAAGCATTGCTGCAAAATAGTGTGCATCATCATCAAAATTTCCACCTGGAAATTCATATGCACCAACACCCCCTTGAACAAATGTAATATTTGTAAAAGGACTTGTACTTTCAGATAAAGGATCTGAATTAGCAATAATTTTCATACCAGACCAAATGCTTGTATCACTTACACTATCAAGATTTGCACGCCATGTATGGCCCCATGTTATATTAATAGAATCTGCCTGAGATATACCTAGGATTATTAAAAGTAGTAATGGAATAAATATAATATTTTTTAATATTTTTGTATTTTTCATTGCACATCTTCTATATTTTCAAGCTTAGGTAAAACAACCATTCCATCTTCCATCAAAAGATATTCATCCCCCTCAACAAAATACATAGATTTTATTTCATCTTGATCAATTTCATCTATAGGTACATTGATATCAAAATAATGTAATGGACCTTCATGATAAATTCTTATGTTGTAGCCTTCATTAACTATGGTATCCACAGGAATATCTGAAGAAATAACTTTTGCTTGTTCAGGTAATAAATCCATTATGGTTTTATCTTTTTTTATAATTTCTTT
>JAGLOT010000023.1 GCA_023137655.1 Nanobdellota archaeon
CCTGATATGGCGTTCTGGGGCAAGAGCATTCGGAAGTCGACTTCGAGTTGATCTGTTGCATCGATTGCTGTAAGGTTAGTACAGATCTGGTCGACATCAGGCGTCAAACCGGTAAAGTTAGTGTAAGTCGTGTTTGCTGCACCAACACACCCTTCGTCACCAGTAACGTTAGTGACCTTGTATGCGAGCCATGAGTCATCAAGAGGGCCATCAAGGAATGTACCGCCTTGTTTTGTTACTTCTCCTAAGTCTGAGATGTTCACACTCACATCAGCATCGACGTTACCATCGTTTTCGACAACCATCGGCGCACCTGGAGCTACAGTACAAGCAGCACCAGTATTATGGGTGCCCTCCGTATCGATAATGTAATCTTGCGTAGTACTTGGTGAACAAGTAAATGACGCGGCACCACCGGTTGCGACGTTGATGGAGACTGTTGCTCCAACGTTTACAGATACAGTTCCAGCGTCAGAGTATGCTTGACCGGTAATCTGTGTTGGACCTTTGGCCAGTTCGTTGAGACTAATCATCGTTCCTGCTATTGACACAACGATTGCTGCGACTAGAAACATTGCTAGTGTCTTGTTTGAGATATCCATTGTTTTATTCCTCCGCGACTATGTTTACTGCTACCATGCCAGAAACAGATACTGGTTGTGGTGGCGCTTGTATATTGACAGTGACTTCTCCTGAGGTAGAAGATTCCGTTGGACCATCTACACCGAGCTGTTGACTTGAGGCTTCATTTATGACAGTCCAAGTCCCCAGCAATGAGATGATGATGGTTAATACTACTAACACAAGAAGTGTACTTTTCGATAGGTCTTCGCTCATTCTCAGTTACACACTCACTATATTTATAGAAAGGATGCTCGTTATTGTCTTATTTATATGTTTCGCTTTTTCACAACTATACATCAGTTAATTTTATAAAGCGACAAGCAATCGTGAACCTCTAGTAAGCCTCTGTAGCTTAGCGGTAGAGCGTGCGGCTGTTAACACAGCATTTACGGTGTCAAAAACGCTGTAAAGTTGTTGCCGTAACCGCAAGGTCGCCGGTTCGATCCCGGCCGGAGGCGCCATAGGGCCCGTAGCTTAGCCTGGAAATCCACTAACCGTGCAAAGAGCAAGGCATTGGTTGGGCATTAGAGTGCTCGACTGATAATCGAGTGGTCCCGAGTTCAAATCTCGGCGGGCCCACCATTTTTTATAACTTGCCCACCAGGCTTGTTTTTTTCTTAATTTTTATCTTAAATACAATTTTGTTGAATTAACTCTAAAGAAACATTTATAATAAAATAAATATTATTAGATATATGGAAAATCCCACTTTGAATGAGATAATTAAATCAAGTCCTGTAATCGTCCATAGTGGACGTTATGCTTACCTTAAAGGGGCTGAAAAAGAATTAAATGGCCATTTTTATTAGCCAGGATGATGATGAAATCACAATTATAACTGAAGAAAAGAATCTTATTAATACTAAATATGAAAAAGAAGTAAAATGGTTCAAATTATTTGAATTCAAAGTTTCAATTCCTTTCCTTGCGCCAGGTTTCTTAGCTAAAATTTCTAAAACAATTGCAGATAAAAACCTAAATATTGTAATTGTTTCAACCTTTTCTAAGGACTATGTCCTAATAAAAGAAATAGATTTTGAAATAGCTATTAAAGCACTTGAAGATATGGGATTTTCCATTAAAGTAGAATAATAACACCTAACATGGGCAATAATATTACCTACAACTCTTTTTTCCACAAAAACCATATAGAATAAGCTCACAAGACATCATTCCACAATAATTATAAAGCACAATAAGTAACAAAAATTATGGCATTAACAGAATCAACAGAAATATCACTTGAGTTGTCTCATAAAACTATAAATAAAGGAAAACAGGCAATTATATTTGCAAATACCAGACGTTCTGCAGAGAAAACAGCTGAAGAACTGGCTAAGACTATTAAAGAATCTAATATTGAGTTAGAAGAACTAGAATATGAGATTTTACATGCCCTATCTAGCCCAACAAAACAATGCAAAAGATTAGCATATTGTGTTAAGAAAGGGATTGCTTTTCATCATTCTGGTTTAGCTCCAAAACAAAGAGAACTAATTGAAGATGCTTACAGAGAAGGAAAAGTAAAAGTTATTGCAGCAACACCTACTCTTGCTTATGGTTTAGACCTACCTGCTTTTTCTGTGATTTTGCAAAATTTAAGGAGATATAGTAGTCAAGGATTAAGATATATTCCTGTTTTAGAATACTTGCAAATGTCTGGTAGGGCCGGAAGACCAAAATTTGATAATTATGGTGAATCCATTGCTATTGCAACTTCTGAAAAACAAAAAGACGAATTAACTGAAATCTATCTGAAAGGTGTGCCAGAAGATATTTATTCTAAATTAGCAGCAGAACCTGCTCTGAGAACTTACACCTTATCATTAATTGCAACTGGTTTTGCAGGAACAAAAGATGAATTATTAAAATTTTTTAGTAAAACATTCTGGGCACATCACTATGGTGATATGTCTCAAATAAATGTAATTGTGAGTAAGGTTTTAGATATGCTAGAAGAATATGGGTTCTTGATTCTTAAGGGCAATTCTGATTTTATTTCAATTGGTGATGATATTAAAATTAAACCAACTCCCCTAGGGAAAAGAGTTGCAGAACTTTATCTAGATCCTTTAACAGCAGATAAAATAATTACTGGTTTGAAAAAGGCAGATAAAAATACTAAAACTCTTGCATTCCTGCAGTTGATTTCTAATACTTTAGAGTTGAGGCCTTTGTTAAGAGCTAAAAAATCAGATGAAGAATTACTTGATTTAACATTAAATGAATATGATGGTGAATTACTACAAGATTATGTTGATTATGAATATACTGGAGAAAGACAAGAATATTTGAACTCCCTGAAAACTGCTTTATTTTTATTTCATTGGGTTAATGAATCTAATGAAGAAAATTTATTAGAGAAATTTGATGTTAGGCCAGGTGAAATCTCTGTGAAATTAAAAACTGCAGATTGGTTAATTTATGCTTCTGTTGAATTGGCTAAAGTTCTAGGATTAACAGATATATTTTCAGAATTAATGAAATTAAAAGTTAGAATTAACTATGGTGTAAAAGGAGAATTACTTGCTTTATTAAAATTAAAAAATATTGGTAAGGTAAGGGCCAGAAAATTATTTAGTAATAACATAAAAGATATTGGTGCTGTGAAAAGAGCAAACTTTGATATACTAGCACAATTAATTGGAAATAATATTACTGTAAATATTAAGAAACAGGTTGGCCAGGATTTTTCAAAGATGAAAGTTAAGAAAAGTAAAAGAACTGGTCAGACAAGCATTCTAAAATATTAACATAAATTATATAAAGAAACTTATTCTCCTATTATTTGGAAGGGGTGTATAATATATTGGTGAATTATTATGGTTAATAGAATTGTTGTTGGCACTCAGTGGGGAGATGAAGGTAAAGGGAAAATGGTTGACGTTCTTACTGCAGAAGCAGATGATGTCGCTCGTTTTCAAGGTGGAGCAAATGCAGGACATACAGTTGAAGTAGGGAATGAAAAATTTGTTTTACATTTAATGCCCTCAGGAATTGTACATAAAGAGTATAATAAGAGATCTTATATTGGTGCAGGTGTTGTAGTAGATCCAAGGGCATTAGCTATTGAAGCATCATATCTTGAAAATAGAAATATCCAATTAGAAGATAGATTATTTATAGATAATGTAGCACATGTTATTTTACCTCATGAAAGAATTCTAGATGTAGCAAAAGAATTTGCAAGAAAGAAAAATGGCTCTGAAATTGGAACTACTGGTAGAGGGATTGGTCCAACTTATATGTATCAAAAAGAACGTTCTGGTGTAAGGATGCAGGATTTATTAAATCCAGAAAAATTAAAAAATCAAATTGAAGAATTTTCTGAAAAAGTAAGACACCGATTTAATGAATTAGGTTTAGATAAATCTGATTTAAAAAAGGTTTTAGAACACTTAACTCGTGAAGAGACTAGAGCAAATCAACAAATTTTAGAATTAGGAATTATTCAAAAAGAAGATGTTGATTTTATGAAATATTTTAATGGGGATGATCTAAATAACAACATAATTTTTGAAGACTTAAGTAAGTTAGGTGAAAAATTTAAACCTTATTTGAATAATGTTTCCTTATTATTAAATCGAGCAATTGCAAGTGGGAGAAATATCTTAGCTGAAGGTGCTCAAGGAACCTTTCTAGATAATATTCATGGAACTTACCCTTATGTAACAAGTTCACAAACAATAGCTGGTGCAGCATTTACTGGTTTGGGTATTGGCCCACTTTGTATTGATGATGTTATTGGAGTAACTAAAGCTTATACTACAAGAGTTGGCGGGGGCCCATTCCCAACAGAATTGTTTGATAAGGTGGGTGCATATCTTGCAGACAAAGGGCAGGAAGTTGGTGCAAGTACTGGAAGATCAAGAAGATGTGGATGGCTTGATGCAGTTATGTTAAGAACTGCTACAAATTTAAATGGTTTAACTGGAATAGCAATAACTAAATTAGATGTTTTGAGTGGCCTGCCCAAATTAAAAATTTGTACTGCTTACCAATGTAATGGCCATACTTACAAAACAGTACCTCAATCACTTGATGAATTTGCAAGAGCAAAACCGATTTATGAAGAACTTGATGGTTGGACAGAAGATATTTCAGGCATTAGGCATTTTGAAGATTTACCAAATAATGCTCAATCATATGTTACAAGAGTAAAACAACTTATGAGGGAATCTGAGAGTCCTGCAAGACCAAAAATATTTGCAGTTTCTGTAGGCCCAAAAAGATCGGAAATAATAAGATTATAATGAAAAAAGTTGAAACAGGAGATGGAACAATAACTCTTTTTAGTGAGGAGTATGACCAACCATTTCATAGTAGATCTGGTGCTTTAGAAGAATCTGAGAAAAAATATATTGTTCCTTGTAAAGTTAAAGAAGGAGATTTAATTTTAGATGTTGGTTTTGGTTTAGGTTTTAATGTTGCAGCTGCTTTGGAGAAAAAAGCAAAAGTTATTTCTTTAGAAAAAGATGAAACTTTGTTTAAGGAAATTCAAGAATTAGATTTACCTTTGGATTCTTATCAGTTAGTTAAAGATGTTGCTAATGGTTTAGAAGATGAACGATTAAAGATATTAGTGGGTGATGCAAGAGATACTATTAAAACTATTAATGAAAAGTTTGATGCAGTTTTCCATGACCCTTTTTCTCCTCCGACAAATCCAGAACTTTGGACAGAAGAGTTTTTTCTTGAAGTTAAAAAAAGGATGAAAAAGGGTGCAATACTTGCTACATATAGTTATGCAAGAGTAACCAGGGATAATCTAAAGAAAGCAGGATTTAAAGTTATTGATGGGCCAATTGTTGGGCGAAGAAGCCCAAGCACTTTAGCTATAAATGAATAAATAGGTAAATTTTTATAATATGAATTAAATTAATTATAATATGAAAAAAAGAGTTATTTGGATAATTATTATTGGAATTATTTTATTAAGTATATTTTCTATCATAATCAAAAATAGATTAGAATATCAAAAAAGCCAAATGACTGAAGAAGAACTAGATCGCGAAAGTAAGTTATTCGAAGATAAAATAATTATCAAAGTTCCAGAAGAGATTTTATTTGTAGCAAATAATTATATAAATAATTTAATAGATGCTCAATTTCACCCCTATTTAGAATGTGTTTGGGGGTATTATTATGATAATAAAATAGGGGTTGAAATGCAAGATGATATGAATAGGAAATCTTATTTTATAAATCAAGTTAAAAATTATTCTGCTGCAATAACTAAAAGCATTAAAGATGAAGAATACGGAACTATAACCGTAACAAAATATAATGATGAAGAATATAGTGTTATTTATTATGTTACAAAAGATATTTATGAATTTGAATATGTTTTAGATTTTCCAAAAAATTTAGATTATGAAGATGTAAAAATCTCATTTTTAGTTGATGAATATGGTGAAATACTTAATACATCAAATACTTTAAGGGATTGTCAATCAGATCAAAAAAAATGCCCACCATTTGATATTTCCAAAAGTGAAGCACTACAAATAATGCAATCAATAACTTCTGAAAAAGAAGGACATTCTTGGGACTTAAGATTAAGATATAGTCAAAGAGGTAGGAATGGTTTTAATGGATATGTTTGGTCTGGTAATTATTGTCCTCCACCTTACTCTAGCCCCCCTCCACCCCCTATGGGAAATATGTGTCATAATATTTTAGTCAATGCCTATAATGGAGAGATTGTTTAAATAAATTCCAATAATTTTATAAGCCCACAGATTTCTGTTAAAATAGAATGTTAAAGAATGTTTTTTTTCAAAAACCCGACTTTAAAGCCATAAAAGAACAGGGATATTTGGCATTTGATATGCATATCCATAGTAAACATTCTGATGGGCTAAATACAATAGATAGAATACTCAGAAAGGCTAAGAAATTAGGTATTGGGGTTGCAATAACTGACCATAATACTATTAAGGGTTCATTAAAAGCATTCAATAATAAATACAATGTGCCAGTAATTCCGGGCGTTGAAGTAACTACAAAAGAAGGAATCCATATATTATTGTATTTCTACAATATTGAAGACTTAGAAGATTTCTATATCCATCATTTAAAATCTGGATTAGCAAGGCATCCCTATATGACAACTAATATTGAAGTTAAGGATTTATTTGATATTTCTGATAAATATCAATGTATTGTTACTGCAGCACATCCTGAATCTCCAACAAGAATGGGCCTTAAAACAGCAATAAAAAGAGGTTATGTAAGTAAGAGTGCTACTAATGATATTGCAGCTGTGGAAGCTATCTGTGGTTCACACCCCAGATTTATGAATAAAAAATCAACTAATTGGGCTTGGGAATTAGATAAACCAGTTACAGGGGGTTCAGATGCCCACACATTATTAGAAGTTGGAAGAATTGTATCCTATGCCAAGGCAGAAAATTATCGAGATTTTCTAGCACAAACAATGGCAAGGAAAAACTTTGTGGTTGGAAAGGAGCCTCCGGCCCCAGATCACCTCATTCAATATTTATTTAAATTGTATAAGTATATGTATTACCCTCGTTCTGCAATAATTAGTAAATATGGTAGTGTTGTTGAAAATACAATAACCCATCATATTCCAAGAATTAAAATTAAAATTAAAAAGTCTTTTAACAAATCCCTGAAAGAAGAATAGTTCTTTTTCAACAAATTTATATATGTCTAAACCATAACTTTAAATATATGAATTTATGACGTGACTCGTTTATGGTTAGTTCATTATGTACTGGTAAATTTGAAGGGAAAAATTTTTACAAACCTAGTTCTACTGAAGAGCATATTTTAGAAACCCTCGAATTTAAAAAATATAAAAACCACTTAAGAAATCCTGGTTGTTCTGACATACTAAGAGTTGCTATAGACAATGCATTATATTCACAGAGTTTAAACCCCCATAATTGGTCTATGACAAATCCACAAATCAGGTTTATCAATCCAGTTCCAGAATCAGAATTAATAACCATAGCAACTGAATTAACTGAAACGCCTTATGGTTTTTTTGTTTATCAATTAATGACCAAGGGGGGATGGTATAATTCTGAAAACCAAGAAGATAAATTAACAAGCTTAAGGGCAGAAATTATTAAATCTGAAAAAAGAGGCCCAATAAAAAAAGAG
>JAGLOT010000024.1 GCA_023137655.1 Nanobdellota archaeon
TTGCATACCACAAACCCAATATGGTAATTTAAAAGAATTAAAGGAATATTCACTAATTGGAACCCATCAACTCAAAAGCATAGGTATAGTAGTTGAAGAAACCCTAAATAATAATCAAGTAGTCCTTCTTGCAGAAGAAGGCCATGATAATTTAACATTACCTTACATGAGAAAAAATGAAATTATTGAAATTATTCCAATAAGTTCTGGTTGCAAAGGCAACTGTACTTACTGCCTTACAAAAAAGGCAAGAGGAAATTTACAATCATACGATCCAAATTTAATATTAAAAAGAGTAAGAAAAGCTTCTGCTCAAGGGGTAAAAGAAATCTGGCTTACATCCCAAGATAATGGTGCCTATGGTTTAGATATAAACACTACTTTACCAGAATTATTAAAAAAAATACTAGAAATTCCTGGAAATCATAAAATAAGATTAGGTATGGCAAATCCAAATTTTATTATAAAATACATTGATGAACTAATTCCAATTTTCAAAAATAAAAAGATGTTCAAGTTTTTACATATACCAATCCAATCAGGTAATGATGAAGTATTAAGAAGAATGAATCGGAAATATAGTGCAAAAGATTGGATTGAAATTGTAGAAAGATTTAGAGCTGAAATTCCAGACATTACTATTGCTACAGACATTATATGTGGATTCCCTGGGGAAACAGAAACACAATTTAGAGATACTATTTACATTGTTGAAAAATATGAACCTGATGTAGTAAATCGTTCAAAATTTTGGAAACGGCCTGGAACTCCTGCAGCAACCATGAAACAAACTCCTGGTTCTGAAATTAAAAAAAGATCTGCTTGGCTTACTAATTCTTTTAGTTGGGTCATCTTCCAAAAAAATAAGAAATGGATGAATTGGGAAGGTAAAATTTTAATTAATGAAAAAGGAAAAGAAGATTCTTGGGTAGGTAGAAACTTTTCATACAGGCCAGTTATAGTAAAAGGTAATTATAAAATTGGCCAAACAATAAAAGTTAAAGTTCTCAACACTACCACGTGGGATTTACGTGCTGTAGAAATTAAATAAAGAATTAATAAAAAATAAAAAAATAATTAATTAAGTTCTAATCCAAATAAAAATATCAAAATATTTATCTTTTTCTTTTCTTAGATACTTTTTTCTTTGCCTTTACTGGCTTGCTTTTTACAGCTTTTTTAACTGGCCTTTTTGCCATAATAACCTTTTTAGGTTTTCTTTGAAAGAAAAGCAAGTATAGAATTGGTAAAATTCCTGCGGTGTTCAAAATAAGTATAAGAACGAACCACACAATTTGGTTTCTTCTACCACATTTCCATAGAGCTATTCCCTTCCAGATTGCACTCCAGATTACTACAGGAAATAACCACCAGTATAATATATCAGGTGACATAAGGCAAGAAAAAGAAATCGAGTATAAATACTTTACTAAAAAGTAAGAAAAATAAAAAGAAGATAAAAATATTATTATTTAAAAGTATGACGCTTAAGTTCTTCTTCTAAAAGATTTTCTGTACATATGCCATCCACATTTGCTGGATGATAAGGTGCCCTTACTCCTTTTCTATATAATTCAACCATTTGAGGAAATTCTTTTTTCCTTATTTTTGCTGCTGTCGGATTATCTCCTTCTTCAGTTAATAATGCACTATGGATTGTTAACATATCTAAACGATTACCCCAAACAACATCTGTAAGAATTCTATCCCCTAACATAGCCATTTGATCTCCAGAATATGATTGGAACATTGACCAAAGTCTTTTTAAGTTTGCAGGTTTTTTCCAGCGCCCATCACCCTTACCATGTCTAAGAACTCTAAGCCCTAATGTTTGTTCAAGTTCTTCTGCCCTAGTATAACCTTTATCATCTATAGTTCCTGCAGAATTAGATACCAAAATCATACCCTTATAACCAAAAACACATTTAAAATTTTCAAATTGATCTTCCAAAACATGATGTACTAATGCTTCTTTAGGTGCCGTCCAAGTATTATCAACATCAGAACAAACTACTCTAATTCCTGCATCATACAGAGCTTCAGGATCTACAGAATTCATATTAGTAACTGAAACATGTGGAATCATATTTCTTTTGGAAGCTAATCCCAAGGCAAGTCTTGTACCATAACCTATTCCTGCTAAATTTATTCCTTGTGCCATTTTAGTTTTTAACACAATTACAAGGTTTATATCCTTCATTAAGTGCTTTTACTTTAGAGTGGAATCTTACCTTATATTTAGGTTTAATGTTTTTTGCAAATGGGCATGCTTCAATGTGAAACTTTTTACCTGTTTTTGATGCAACAAACTTAGTTGTTTTCCTTTTATGGTATGAAGAAACTTGTTTCTTCTTCACTGTTGCTTTAACAACTTTCTTAACTGTTTTTTTAGCTACTTTTTTCTTAACAATTTTCTTAACTGTTTTTTTATTAGATAAAGTATTAACTTTCTGTGAAACTCTTAATTGGTGTGATTTTAATGTATCTAGAACATCAACCACTTTGTCGAATTTTTGTTCTAAAAGATCTATTTGTCTTTGCATTCTTGCAATATCTGTTTTTGCAAGTTTGAATGAATTTATTGTTGTTTTTTTATCTGCATCCATTTTATTTCCCCCTGAGAGTTATAGATCTAAAGAGTCAAAAACTCCATGACTGGTGATTAATATACCCCCAAAAATGTGATTATTAAGACTATTAATCTAATTTCTTTTATAAATCTTTTCATTTTCACTATTAGATGATAGTAAAAACATAAGATATTTAAACTAAACACAATAAACAAATAAAATGGGTCACAAATTAGTTGAGGATATAGGCAAATTAGTTAGACGCATTAACTCACAAGTGTCCACTAAAACAAATGAATTTAGATTATATCCTGAACATCCAATTGAAATACCTTATTTCTTCTCAAATTTTCCACACATTAAATCTAGCCCTAGAATAAATGGAAAGGAAACTTTCACTACAAAATTTGTATTAGAAAAAGCATATGGATATGATAGCTTAATTGTTAAATTTAAAACAGAAATAACAATTGTAGATTTTAAAGATGTAAAAATGTATAATTATATATCTATAACAAATGACAACCCATTAAAACTTAATGAAACTTGTAGACTTATTGTTCCAGGGCACATAGTGGTTAGAAATTCTAATAATGAATCTGAAATTGAAATTGTAAAAAATTCCAAATGGAAATATGGTTTAAGATGTACATCTAGGCCTACTTCTGAAAGTTGGCCAAAAGAAATGTTTTACAAGTAAATTATCTAATCCTTACAGTCTCTAAAGTTTGTGGTGCAATTGTTTCTATCCTATTTGCTTTATGCAAAGAAGAACTCAAATCAATTGCTTTAGACATCTCACCATGATTTACAATAACTTTTCTTGGTTTTGGATTGCATTTATACACAAAATTCATAAGTTCTTTTCTACCGCTATGCCCGGATAATCCTGCAATGGTATAAATTTGTAAATCTAATTTATAACTTCTCATCTTATTTCCGCCACCATGGGTAAATTCTGTAATTCCCCTCTGAATCCTATTTCCAAGCGAACCAGAACCTTGATAACATGTAAAGATTAATGCATTCTTTGGATTGTCAGAGAAATTTTTCAAATACTCTACACTTGGTCCACCCACAAGCATACCAGATGTTGCTAGTACAATGCATGGCCCTTTGGTTTCAATAATATCTTGTCTTTCTTTTTTACTTCCAACTTGCTTAAAGTTTTCTCTTAAAAAAGGATTTTGATCTTTATGGAATATTAATTTCCTAACAGAATTATTTAAAAATTCAGGATATGCAGTATGAATAGCAGTAATATGCCAAACCATTCCATCAATAAACACTCTAGTTTTCTCAGGAATCACTCCTTTTTTCAATAAATCATCAAGAATCAATAAAACTTCCTGAGCCCTTCCTGAGCCTAAAACAGGAAATAAAACTCTACCTTTATCTTTTAAAGTTTTAGTTATAATATCTGCAATTAATTTTTCACAATCTTTCCTTGGTGGAAGAACATCATCTTTACTCCCATAGGTTGATTCAATCATTAAAGTTTCCAATCTTGGAAATGTAGTTGATGCAGGTTCTAATAATCTTGTCCTACCATATTTCATATCTCCTGTATAAAGTAAATTATGTAATCCATTTCCAACATGTAAATGAATCATAGAACTTCCAAGAATATGTCCTGCATTGTATAATGTAATTCTAACATCTGGAGTGATATCTGTAACTTCACCATATTCAAGACAAATGGTATGTTTAACCATTTCCTCAACTTCTTTAGAAGTAAAAATAGGGTCATTTCCTTCCCCTCTCATAATCTTAACATAATCTAATAATTGTAAAGCTGAAACATCTCTTGTTGGCTTTGTACAATAAACTGGGCCCTTATACCCATACTTGAATAAGTAAGGAATAAAACCACAATGGTCCATATGTGAATGGGATAAAATAACTGCATCCAATTCTTCAATTCTTAATTCTGGAGCTTCTAAATGTGGAAATGCCTCTTGTCCAGAAGCTGCAACATTTACTCCACAATCCATCATAACTCTTGATTCTGGTGTTTGTAATAATAAACAACTCCTTCCAACTTCTCTTGCGCCACCTAAATAGCTCAATCTTATCCATTCATTTTTCTTGCCCCTTAACCACCCATCATAAACTCTGTGGCCTACTCGGTCCAAGAATTTTCTCCTATAATCTGAATTTTTGTATAAGACAGCTCTAACGCTTTCAATAAGATTTGATTTTAATGCTGGTTTTCTCCTAATTACAGGAACCCAAAATGTTGCCGCTTTGACTTCTTTAAGTAAAGCACCTTGTTTCCCAATAGCTAATCCTGGTTTTTCAACTTCAATTATTACCCTGCTCCTCATGGAATCAAATGTAATATCTGAAATTCCCGCTTCTTCAGGAAGAACTTTCTTAATTCTGTCTTTAGCATCCTCCATATTCATACAAATACTTGGATCTGGCCTTAACTCAATTCTTTTCTTTAATTTATGAACAATATCTCTAATTAAGCTACTATTAGTAAACAAAAAATCCTTATCTTTTGTATAAAGAACTATATTTGCGCCTTCAAAACTTGCTTCTGATATTTTACCCTTTGGAATGTCTTTTAATATCTCGTCTATAATTGTACTCATTTTATTTTTATTCTATTTTAGAATGTTTCCCCCTAAAAAATTAAAATTTATTTAAAAAAATTAAAAAGTTATGTTTGTATTGATTTCTTTTTCAAAAACCTTTTTTGCAGAGTCTTTGGTTATAACAATTATATCCAAACCATTTCCTGATGCTGTATCTCTTTGCATAGCAGCATTAATTGCTTTTACCGCTAAAGGAACTGCTTTTTCTGTAGTAATACCTGGTGTAAATAAAGTTTCAAGAACTCCATAAACCATTACACTTCCAGAACCTGAGCTTATAAAATCATCAATTTCTGTAATTGTTCCATCTGGAAATACATCATAAAGATAATATCCTGTATGGTCAAACCCACCTAAAAGGAAATGACTCACTCCTGGAACAATACTTGGTTTTCTTAAATTATTATAAACCATTCTTGACATGAAATATGCTGCTTCTTTAATTGTGCAACTTCTTCCACTTCTGATTCTTCTTAATCTTAATTCAGATTGTGCTAATCTTATTAAAAGTTGAGCATCTGAAGCAGTACCTGCCATAGTTACCCAAATTTGATCGGTTAAAGGTAAAACTTTTTGAGTTTTTTTATTGGCAATAAGTCCACCTGCTGTTGTTCTTCTATCTGCTCCCATTACAATACCATCTTTGCAAAAAATGCCTAGAGTGGTAGTACCTGTTTTCATAATATCTTTACTATCCATTTTAATCATTTAAGAAATCCCTCTTATTGAGATTACTTTAAAAAACGTATAATTCTTTATAAAACTTTCGAAAATATCTAAATTTCTGAAAGTTTGATACTTGCAGAATATAAATTCTGGTCGTATAAAGATTTCGCTTTTAGAAGACGAAAGTCTTCAAAGTTTATCCCTACCCTCTAAACTTAACTCATCTTTAGAGTTTCTCACTCACCAAAATCTACAATTCTGTAGACTTTTTTCATATTTCAAAAGTACGCTCAAAACTATAACCTTTCGAAAATACATTAATTTACCTTAACATTTGGTATAATAAGAAGGAATATGCTTGATTAAATATCTTGAAATATTCATATTTTTCCCTTAAGAAGGGGGTTGCTTCGTAACTTTCAACACCTGTAACTATTTTTAATCGACCAGAAATCATAAATTTTGTAATCTTTTCATAACTCAATTCTTTTGCATTGGTTTCTTTCTTTTCTTTTTCTTCTTTTTCTTTTCTTTTGGTTTCAAAGTAATTCAAATATGGATTTTCTTTAGCATTCCCACTTAAATAAGAAAATAATGCACCATAACTGATAGATATTTCAGGATCAATAACATATGCACCCATGGTTAATGCTGGGTCAAATCCCATATTTTTTATTTGAAAATCTAATGTTTGATCTTCTAATTGTTTAAACAATAAAGCTTCAACAACACTTTGGAGAGATGATTTCTCTTCAACAACTTCTTTTTTCCCTACAAGTTTCTTTTTAGAAATAGCTGTTTCTTTTCCAATCTTAGCTATGTCTTCAGCAGTTTTATGAAGAATTTTGAATTCTTCTTTTAATTTAGGACTTTTAGAATTAGACTTTTTAGTACTTTTACTCTTTAATTCTTGTTTCACACAAGATTTTTCTTTTTTATGAAGACTTGAGCCTTCTTTCTTAGTAATATTTTCTTTTTTAAGAAACACAAAACCACCCTTTCCCTAATAAAAAAACAAAAACGATTAACATTTAAAAAGATTGTTTAACTTAATTATAGATAATATAACATAGATATAAAAATTATTGAGGGTAAGCATCTTTAATTAATTTAGGATTTGCCTCAATCTTTTCCCTTAATGGAGTAACTATCCTAATAATTTCATCACCTAAACCTTGTTTTAAGTCCACAGATGATAATTTCTTATCTGCAAATGATTTCTCAACATCCAAATAACTCTTAAAGACAATTTTACCACCATATTGTTCTGGCCTATCCACTACAAAATCTCTTTTATTTTGTAAAGGGCCTGCTCTTTTCTCATTTTCTAAAAATGGAAATACAACATATTTCAAAATAGCCAATAATCCATTTCCTTCTACCTTTCCTTCAACAGAAAATGCCTTGTTGATTTTCTTTTTAATTTGCTTATCAGTATCTGTAAAATCAATCTTACTGTTGGGTTCAGAAGAACTCATCTTTCCACTTTCACCCAAACCAGGAACCAATGGATTCATTAAATGAATTCTTTTAGCATATCCAATCTTAGGTAAAAATTCCCTTGCAAACATGAATATTTTTCTTTGGTCCACACCACCAAATTGAGCATCAACTTTTAGATATTCTTCATCTAAGGCCTGTAATATTGGATACAATAAACCAGACATCTTTGGATTATCTGATTGTTTAACAACTTCAGCACCTGCTCTTTGAGTATCTCTGCTATTGGATAAGGCACTTAACTTATACATGTCTAATGTGTATTCATGCCCTAATTGATAATCAGTACCTTGAATAAATTTTAATTTAGTAAGTGGGACATCTGCTAATTTTAACATTTCTTTAATTATGAATTCATAATATTTTGTTCTTTTCCCTAATAAATCCCATGT
>JAGLOT010000025.1 GCA_023137655.1 Nanobdellota archaeon
AGATTCTAATAAACAAGATGATTCAGATTTAAGAAAAAATCTTAGTGAAGAAGTTAAAAAAGATCTTAAAGCACTTCATGATTTATTTGATGAAATAAAGGGTAAACTTATACAGCAAAAAAAAGCAAGAAGAGACCAAAGACTTGGATGGCATACAGTAAGAGAATTTACATTAGAATGGCAAACTTTGTTGTTTCATGATTTAAAACATGGTTCAAAAAAAGTTAAAAGGGAAATTTCTCATGTTAAAAAACATCTTAAAAAATTACATCTTGTTATAATGGCATTGAAAAACAATGATAAGGTAGATGATAAATTAATTAAAGAATTAAGAAATAATATCCATGACATTAAACATGAGATGACAGTAGAAATCGAGCAATTATTCAAGATGGAAAAAACAGTTGTTTTCTTATTAAATAGATTACAGAAAGATAATGAAGAAGAATATAAAAAGATGACAAACTTAGGTTCATCAGGTTTCCCCACAAATATTTTGGAAGAAATGGAAGAACATGAGAAAAGTTACCTATCTGTATTGAAAAAACAAGAAAAGGACGAGTCAATAAGGTCAAAATCCATTATTATAAACGAAAAAGATTAGTTTTTTATATTATTTTTATTTCTTTTATTATTAATGAAGAAATTAACCTATTTACTGGCCTTTTTATTATTTATACCTTCAGCGTTAGCTTACACATTTGATCACCTTCTAGATGACCTTTACAGCCTAGTGGACTCAATGATGCATAGTTACTATGTTATTTACTTCGCTATACTAATAATAGTCTTTATTGTTGTAAGGTTAGCAGTAAAAAAAGCTCTAGAAAAGATTAATTTTCAAAAAGCAGGGCTTTTAGCAAGTGCAATAGGTGTATTCTCAGCATTTGCAGTTCATTATTTCCTAAAAGTAACGAGATTAAACAAAAAGATTGCTAACCTAGTAAGTGGAAATGATTATCTTTCTGCTATATTAATAGCAGTACTAATTTATGTATTAATTATTAGAAAAATCAAGAATGCAATAGTTTTACTATTAATAGGCATTGGACTTATAGTATTCAATAATTTACCTTTCCTACATTTGAAAACAACAATATTTACAATTACAGGGATAGTTTTTGTATTAATAGCACTCATTAAATTTGTTTTCAAGCATGGTAAAGAACATTTACCTGGAATATAACTTTGATTTTACCGAAACCTTTAAAGTTATGAGGAAACGAATAACTCTAAAGGGGGAGATAAAACTAAAGGTTTTATCGAAACCTTTATATATCACTAATTAAAATCATTTACTTACAAATTAACAAATCCACTAAATAATAGAGGGGAATTTTACTATGGCAAGAGAAAAAAAACATATGAATCTGGTCTTCATCGGCCACGTTGATCATGGAAAATCAACCACAGTAGGTAGATTAATGTATGACTCAGGAAATATTGATGAACAAACTATGAGAAAACTCAAAGAAGAAGCAGCTGCAAATGGCAAAGCGGGTTTTGAATTTGCTTATACAATGGATAACTTAAAAGAAGAGAGAGAAAGAGGAGTTACCATAGATTTAGCACACAAAAAGTTTGAAACAGCAAATCTAGATTTTACAATTATTGATGCACCAGGACACAAGGACTTTATTAAGAACATGATTACTGGAGCTTCACAAGCAGATGCAGCAGTTTTAGTTGTAGCAGCTAACGATGGAGTTAATGCACAAACAAAAGAACACGTATTCTTATCCAAAACACTTGGTGTAGGACAATTAATTATTGCAATTAATAAAATGGACATTTCTGGGGTATCCTGGTCAGAAGATAGATTCAACAAGGTTAAAGAAGAAGTATCTAATTTAATCAAATCTGTTGGATTTAAACCTGATGAAACTACATTCTTAGCAATTGCATCTCTAAAAGGAGATAATATAGTTAAGAAATCAGAAAACATGCCTTGGTATAAAGGTCAAACTTTATTAGAAGCAATTGATAAATTAGTACCACCTGAAAAACCAACAGGATTACCTTTAAGATTACCAATCCAAGATGTTTATAGCATCACAGGTATTGGAGTAGTTCCAGTTGGAAAAATTGAAACTGGAGTCATGAAAGTTGGAGACAAAGTTATTGTAGTTCCAGCAAGAGATGGTAAAGGAATCATTGGCGAATGTAAAACAATAGAAATGCACCACGAACAGCATAAACAAGCTGAACCTGGAGATAATATTGGTTTCAACGTTAGAGGTATTGGTAAAAAAGACATAGCAAGAGGAGATGTCCTTGGCCATGTTGATAATCCACCATCTGTCGTTTCAGAATTTACTGCACAAATTGTTGTATTAAATCATCCAAGCGTAATGACCGTCGGATACACACCAGTATTCCACTTACACACAGCACAAGTTGCATGTCAAATTACAGCAATTTTAAAGAAACTTAACCCTTCAACCGGTGAAGTTTTAGCAGAAAATCCAGACTTTATTAAGAATGGAGACGCAGCAATTGTTAAAATTAGACCAACAACAGCTTTAGTTATTGAAAAACAATCAGAAATCCCACAAATGGCAAGATTCGCTATTAGAGATTCCGGAGCAACTGTTGCAGCTGGTATGTGTATAGACTTAGTTAAGAAAAACCAAGTTTAAATTTTTATATTTTATTTTTAAAAAAAATGAAATCCTGAAGAACTCATTCTTCTGGTTTTTTATTTAAAAAACTGTTTGAGTCAAATCAAGCATGATGAACCATGTTTTATCATGGAGTAGGTAAGTAAAAATGCAAAAAGCAAGAATTAAAATAGCAAGTACAGACATAAACAAAGTAATTCAAGTATGTCAATATATTAAAGATATTTCTACTAAGACTGGTGTATTGATGAGAGGGCCAATACCGCTCCCTACAAAAAAACTTAAACTTACCACTCGTAAATCTCCAGATGGAGAAGGAAAGGCTTCTTGGGAAAGATATGAAATGAGAGTTCATAAAAGAATAATTGATCTTGGCATTGATGAAAGGGCATTAAGATTAGTTATGAGAGTTCCAATCCCAGAAGGTTTAAACATAGAAATCGAAATGATTGATGTTTAAGTTTATTCTTAATTTTTTTTAAATTATAAATAATCTCCAGATGGAAATCTTTTAATTCCATGAGGGCGAACGAAGCGAAATCTTTTTAAGGTGATTAGTTTCTTTAAATATAATATTTAAGCCACGGTGGCACAATCTGGTACTGCGCAGGACTGGAAATCCTGTTTCCTTCGGGATATCCCGGTTCAAATCCGGGTCGTGGCGTTGAACAATTTGTCCAGATTTGGAGAAAGGCTTAAATATGAGCCTTTCCTTTATTTTTCTTATGGGTATAAAATTACAAGATAATAAGCTAATCATACAAAACGGCACGATTATAGAATCCAATAATAAAAATAAGATAATTGCTCTTAATGAGGATAATTTCTTCTCTAATGATTCTATGAACTTCTTTGGTAGGCATTTAGTTTATTATCTTACAAATAGTATGCATTTAGGAATTTCTAATCCTGAACCCTGTGATTTATCCAAAAATACTCTCGCTAAGGTATTATCTAAGTTAAAGTTAATTGATTCATTTCTTCAAAGACCCTTAGATGAATATACTCCAGAGTCGTTAAATGAATTTATGTCTGCATTTCAAGAAGGAAGAATTCAAGGTAAATCTAACCGAAAAATTAAATCTTCTACTTTAAATTATTACTTAGTTGCTTTTAAAAGATTTTTTAAGATTTATAAGGTGTGGATTATCCAAAATAAACCTGAATTATATTCTCCTCAAAAATTTGAATGGATAGAAAATATAAAAAGTCCTAAACTAATTAGAAAAGAATATGAGGATTTTCCTTATTTAGGAATAAAAGAAATAAGAAATTTTGCTAAAAATCTACACGATGAAGAATATGAATTAAGATTATTGCTTTCTATAAACTTAATGGCTCGTAAATGTGAAATGTCTAATCTAAAATATCAGAATATAGAGTTTAGACCAGACAATAAATTATGGATTATACTACCTAACATCAAAAAACATAGTAGCAATAAAGTTTCAGTTCAAATATATGATTTCATCTTACCTTTATTAAATAATTATTTGGATAAAAAGGATGTTTGGAAAGATGAAGATTTAATTTTTGAGAGACAGGATACTGCTTTTGCAAAGCATTTGAAAAGAAAGAGTGAACTTTTAATTAAAAAAAGAATAACTCCTAAGACCTTAAGAAAATTAGGGGTTTGTGTAGCAGAACAATTAGGATATTCTCGTTCAGATGTTGAAAGAATAGGTGGTTGGGCAGTTAATAGCCCTATTTTAACTCATTATTTTAAAAGAAAAGGTGTAGCCCTCACTGCAGCACAAAATAATGAAATGAATAAAACCTTACATCCAGATATTGTTGATGAGATGAATAATCTGTCCTCGGAGAATAAAATTCTTAAGACTGAAATGAATGATATGAAAAATAAAATTGACCTTATTACTGCAGCATTTAGTGCGGTCGAAGAATTAAAAGCAAAAAATTGATTTTATATTTTGTTAATTAAATGAATTAGGAAAAAAAGTTTTTAAAGAGTTAATGTTTAATCATATATACTTAGACATAATGAATTTTAAATATTACCTTATGAATAATCTACCAGAGGTAATGTATAAGTTAGATTTATTTCTTATTAAAAATTTAGATAATCCCTCTTTTGAGCAGAAGATACTTGGAGGGGATTCCTAATGTGGAATTATCAAGAAATAATCAATTTAGGAGAAATTGCTTCAAAAGAATTGGGATTTAAAAGTTTAGAAGATTATATGCAAAATCAGGTCAAGGGAGATGAAAATGGAACTTGATTTTCTTATTAAAAATAGATATATTTTCTTTTCTATTTGGCAAAAAATACCCTCACGGGGTGATGCTAAATGTGATAAAGAAAAAAGAAAAGCCTATTAGGCCTTATACTACCAATATATAGACTAATAGGTGTTTTCTATTTATAAATATTACTAAAATTAAGAATGTTATAATGTTATTTGACATAGTCGAAAGACTGTAATTTTAAAAAGAGGTAGTGAGGAAATTAAAATGAATAAGCCTATAGAAATACCAAAACAATTACAAAAAGAAGAATTTAGATTTATTTTATTAAAAAAGAAACTTAAGGAACCTGTAGAAATTAATTGGCCAACAAATAATTACAAGTATAATGACCCTAAATTACTTGCACATATTGCTGCTGGAAAAAATTATGGCGTTGTTTGTGGCAAGGGAAATTTGATAGTTATAGATGTAGACAACCCTAAATTTAGTTCTGAAGCAACAAAATTTTTAGAAGACAATTGGTTGGATACTTTTGTAGTACAATCTAGTGAGGGGAGATTTCACATATATCTTAAGTCCATTAGTCCCTTAGTTGACTTACAGTCTTATTTTATATTAACTAAAAATAATGAGCCAATGGGCGAATTAAGATTGAAAAGATGTTATATTGTAGGTCCAAATTCAATACACCCAGATACAAAAAAGAACTATAAAATAATCAAACATAATAAAATCAAATCTATCCATTTTGAAAAAGTAAAACAGTATTTTGAACCGTTTATATCTGCAAGGACACCTAAAAAGACATTAAATCAAATACCTGAATTTGAGGTTCTGACAGAAGAAAAGATTCACAGTCTAATGAATTCTAACGCTAAAATTATGTCCCACTTTCACAATCTGAATAAGAAAGATTATCCCAGTAGAAGCGAATCAGAATTTGGTTTAGTCATCAGATTAATGAATTTAGGAATATTAAACTTTGAAAATATAGAATCTATATTAACAAAAAGTAAAATAGGAAAATGGATAGATGAAACAGACAATTATAGAGAAAGAACATATTTGGGTGCATTAGAATGTCATCAAAAAAACCAAGATGGTAAAATAATTGAAATAAATTTAAGAAAAGATGGAGAATTAGACATTTTAAATTATAATAATATTAAGAACATGGAACATGTGCCAATAAATTGGACAATTAAAAACTTAGTTCCAGAATCAGGAATCACATATATTGGTGCACCACCTAAAAGCTATAAAACATTTATAGCATTACTTATGGGAATTTCTGTAGCATTAGGTAAGGATTTTTTAAATTATGAAGAATTCCCCACCAAAAGAAAGAATGTATTATATTTAGATGAAGAAAATTCAATATCAAGATTAAGGTCAAAAATAAAACAACTTGAAAATGGGACATCAGAATCTTTGGATATTTCAAATATGTATTTCATTTCTATGAAACGAATAAAATTTAATCAAGGGTGGCTAGAGAAATTAAAAATAATCATTGAAAAATATTCTATAAGTTTTATTATATTTGATAGCTTAATCCGTTTTATGGAAGGGGATGAAGATAGGTCCACAGATGTTCGAAAAATATTGGATTGGTTAAAAGAATTAACCCTTGAAAAAAATATTTCAATAATGCTACTGCACCATTTCAATAAATCTGCAAATGGAACCATGAACATTAAAAATCTTAGGGGTAGTAGTGATTTTGGTGCCATGGCAGATTCTATCTTAGGATTAAGTAAGAGGAAAGGATATTGTTTACTAAAAGTTATAGAAAGCAGAGATACACCTACAGACGATTTAGAGTGGGACCTACATGTTAGTGGGGTAGATGGAGAAAGTATAAAAATTACTTGCCACCCCACATTTAAAAGCCATTTAAAGACTCGACCAGAAAAAGCAGGCGAAGATTTGAAAGTGTATGTCCAGAAAACAGAAATTCCTTTTAGAACTAAAGATATTCAAAAATATTTAACTGATAAGGGGCATAAACATTCTGCAATTTCTCAAGCAATTAAGGATGCAACATTAAATCAAATTATGAGAAGAGTAGGGCATGGAGTTTACACAAAAATAGACCCAGATAATAAAGTTTAAAGTTTATTACTATAGTATTTCATATAAAACAAACTTTGGGTTTGTTTTTATTTATGAAATACATAACTAGTAACCACCTATTGTGTAAATATTAAAAAGGTCAATTTAAAGTTTCAAACTTTAATAATTTGGTTTGTTTAAATTAATGCTCATTAAAAAAAGACCCAAAACGTTGTGATAATGGCCCATTAGGATTCAAAACATCAATTTAATCGGTAGGTATGTTGTTTATATCTAAATCCATTAATTTGACCCCATATGGCACCCAGAATCATCCTGGTGTCGCAATATAAGAGAATTAAGTATAAAATAGGATATAATCCCTATGATTGATAATAAAAGTCTAAATGATTTTATTATTAATAAAAAATTATTAAAAAGCAATATTTGGTTCAATATAAAATGATTAAGCATAAAATTAACAATAAAATCTAAAATTAATATGGCACATATTCAATTCCTTTTATTGATTTTTTATTAATAATAAAATTTATTAAAAATGCATCATTGTTATAGCTTAATTTACTTATTTATGGATAAGTCCATAAATCAATATTTAACTAAATAAACCTAAAAATAACCTGATAAGATTAATATAGGAATAAATAGATTATTTATTCCTAAAAATATATTATCTTTTAATTAGCAAAATAAATTCTATTTAGATTTTCACCACTACAGCTATCCCTAAAAATAAAATATCAATTTTTAGGTAACTTTTTATAT
>JAGLOT010000026.1 GCA_023137655.1 Nanobdellota archaeon
TATGTTATGTGTGAGATTCCAAGTAATGTAATTCTTGCAGATGAATTCTGTAAAATCTTTGACGGATTTTCCATTGGAACTAATGATTTAACCCAATTAACTCTTGGTTTAGATAGGGATAGTGAATTAATTAGCCATATTTCAAATGAAAATAATGAGGCAGTTAAGGAATTAGTTAGATCTGTGATTAAAACAGCTAAGAAACATAAGAGAAAGATTGGAATTTGTGGACAAGCACCTTCAGATTTCCCTGAATTTGCAGCTTTCTTAGTTGATTGTGGTATTGATAGTATTTCTTTAAATCCAGATACTGTTATTAAGACTACTCTGAGAATCGCCAAAGAAGAGTCAAAAATGGCCCTTCGTAAAAAAGGAATCCAAAAGAAAAAATAGATTTTTTATTTCTTTTTTTTAAGAAAGAGAAAAAGTAATAAACCCATATTCTTTCTTTATTTTTATGAGTAGATATAATTCTAAATCTAAGGAACAGAAAGAAATAGCTAAAGATAGAATTAAAACTCTGTTTAAAGAGGCAGAAGAGAATTTCTCACTGGATCCTAAGTTATCTAATAGATATGTTGAACTGGCAAGAAAGTTAGTTATGAAATATAGGATAAGAATGCCTTCTGAGTTTAAGAGAAGATATTGTAAGCATTGTTATTCTTATTTAATGCCAAGTAAGAATTGTAGAATAAGAACCAAAGATGGTATGCTCATTGTTTACTGTTTGGATTGTAAGAAATTCAATAAATTTAAGTATAAAAAGTAAACTTTATAAGAAAAATAAGTATTTTAGAAATATGAACTATAATCTCGAATTGGAAAAAGTAGCAGATGAAATTAATAGTGAAAATGCTAAAAAAGTCTGCATACAATTACCAGATGGGTTAAAGCCAAAAGCAAAAGAAATTACTGATTATTTGAAAGAAAAAACTAAAGCAGATATTTTTATTTGGGCAGGTTCCTGTTTTGGTGCATGTGATACTCCAAATATTGAACATTTGAATTTTGATTTATTAATTCAGTGGGGCCATAGCGAATGGAACTAAATGTGATATTAATAATGGTTATTGCAATTCTTGGTTATCCAATTGGTAGAATATTGGCTAAAATTTCTCCAGAAGAAATGCCCACTGGTAAAAAATATTTTCATTTAATCAAATCATTTATGTTAGCATTTATTTTATTCTTCTTTTTATATTATTATCAAATAAATATATATTTAATTGTAATTTGTTCTGTGATAATATTTTTATTAAACTTATATGTCAGAATTAATTCATTAATTTTTTATCCATTTTTTATTGTAGGGTTGTATTTGGTTCAGAATAATATGTTTTCATTAGCTACAATTAGTTCATTAATCTTTTTATTTGGTTTACCAGCTGGATCTCTAGGCCTAAAGATAAAAAATAAGCGGAAGTAAAATTCCAATAATTGCACCAACTAGGACTTCTTTAAATTTATGACCAATCATTCTGTTTTCTTCTTTTCTTTTTGGGAAAAGTTTTTTGGTATTTTCAGTTACTTGCCATCTTACACCATAAGCATCCCTCATTACGATTAATGCAAAGACAATAGATACAATAAATAATGTTGAGAATCCCTGTTCAAGAAAAATAGCTGTTGCTAATGCAGATACAGTGGCAGAATGTGAACTGGGCATTTGCCCATTTAGATAGAAATATTTTAATTTGAATTTCTTGTATTTATGTGTTAGAATTATGCCCTTAATTAGTTGGGTCATAAACCATGCAGATAATACAACTATTGCTATCTTAGGTAACATAAAAAGAAAAAAGAAATTGAGTTATTTAAAACTTATTAAAACAAGGTTCTATCTCTCCAACCATCTGGTGGAGTATTAGGTGATGTTTCAGATAATGCACCTGTGGAATATTCCTGTACAGTTTTTTCTGTATCCATTACATATGCTGCTTTTTGAACAGTTGCTTCTAACTGAACCTCTGGAATTGGTGTTTCTTCAGTAGCTATAATGTTATATGATTCTGCAGGCATTGTTACACCTGGAGCTTCTGGACCACTAAGAAATGCTAATTCATTAACATCTCTCACTGTAGGTTCACTATCTATTTGAAGGTATCTGCCACATTGGCTAGTCCAACTATTTCCATTATCATCTGTCCAAGTATTATCTGGATTTGCGTTACTTGCAATAAATTGATAACCAGAGTTAGCGCCAGCCCAATAAAAGTCTTCTAAATCCCCTTCATAATTATCTAATAATTCTGCAGTAATTCCTGTAGGAACAACTAAACCTGCCCCATCATAAACATGAGGGTTATCATAACCATTACTTTCTGCGAGGATTAATGATAAATTATCTAATCTCTCATTGTTTTGGTCTATGCCTAACATATCTAAAGCTTCTTCTGCTTCACCCCAAATATGATTTCCACCATCTGTTGTAAAACTAGGAATTGAAGGTGTATTAAAATTAAAATTAAAATTAGCACCCATTTTATATTGAACATCTGTATCTGTAAAACTTAAGGCGTCACCTAAATAATTCTCAGATGTAACAGCTGACATATCAAAACTAGTTATCATATCAGATACTTGTTGAGTTAAATCTTGATTTTGATAAGATGCTTCTAATGCATTAATAGTTGGAATTGCATTTGGGTCAAATGAAAATGTGTCTTCTAGATCCAAAGTGCCCTTTATACCATCCCATGTTACATTAGATCCTATTTGGTAATCTGATATGCCCACAAAATTACCCCAAGGTGAAGTAACTGAGTCTGAAAAGTCATCAATTGCTTTATCTAAATCAAAATTTACGTCTAGTTGATATGCGTTGTTTGCATCATCAAACATACCCTTAATATTAGATATTGAATCTGAAAGGGAAATTCCACCATTTGGACTTGCATCTGAATTAAATAATGCATTATAACCTACAATAGCACCTGCACCCATAAGAATGCCTAGACCTAGACTTAATTTGTCCCTGTTGTCGCTACACCAGCTCATACCTTGACTTAAAAAGTTTGTGACTTTGTTATCTTCTGACATTTTAATTTCCCCCTTATGATTTTATAATAATCTTAATAGATATAGTATTAATGCTTTTATTTATAAATCTTTCGTTTTATAATCACTTAAAAGTAGTAAATAACCTTATTAATTCAATAGAACTGTATAGCTACCAATATATTCGTCTTCATTTATGCTTCCATCTTCGCCAAATTCTAATTTACCTTCTACCCATCTGATTTCATTAGATTTATTAACTATTGTGGGCAATAGATTAGTATATCCTATGAGTTGGTCCCTTTCTGAAAGATTATTAAACTCTGCACTGTATAGGTCTACTGTAACACCTTCACTAATTGGTATTGGTATTGATGAACCATTAAATTCTAATGATGGTGTAAAAACCATAAATTCTAAATCACTATTTATTTCAGGAAAATATCTATGTGCTATAGGATTTCCTCCCCTATCTAATATGACCATTGTATATTCTCCAGTTAAATTTTCTGCCGTAATAATCCTATCTTCTGCATTATAACTAAATAAAGGTACAATTGTCTCTTCTGTCATATTCAAATTTTGGGGTCCAATGTCTGGGCCTAAAGAAGATTCTAAAGATTGCCCTTCACTTGAATAATTTTCTGCAATATTTGTTGAATCTGAATTTGATATAGAATCTTGAGCTAATGAAGTTTCAAAAGAAATTGGAGTTCCTCTGGCCAATGAATCTAAGGGTATACTAAGTGAATCTGGACTAATTGTTCCTGCGATTATTCCACTAACATAACTCATAGTAGTATCTGCAAATGCACTTGATGTATCTGATGATATGGTAGAAGAATCTGGACTAGTGGGCTCTGAAGTTAATCCCCTAACATAACTCATGGTAGTATCTGCAGCAAAACTTGTTGAGTCTGCAACTAATTGTACTAATGGAGTTACAACTGCACTTGTTGAATCTGGTGTACCAAATCCTTCAATTACGTCCCTTACACTGGTGGAACTATAGGCATCAAAATTTGTTTCCGCGAATTGATTACTTGTATGGGTTGAATCCACAGGAGATATAGTGGCTGGAGTTACAGGAGTTTCAAAAGAACTTGGAGTTCCTCTGGCCAATGAATCTAAGGGTATACTAGGTGAATCTGGACTAGTTGTTCCTGCGATTATTCCACTAACATAACTCATAGTAGTATCTGTAAATGCACTTGTTGAATCTATACCCATTTGGGTTAGTGTATCTGCAGCAAAACTTGTTGAATCTGGTATAATGCTGAACCTTGGAAGTTCAATAGTTTGTTGAGTAAATTCCTCATTAATATTATCTTGCCAAGGCATTATTGAAATTGGATATTGCTTGAATTCTGGTAATATCTCTTCAGGCATAGTAAGATTTTGAGATTCTTGTACTGATTCAGTATATGTAGTATCTGTAAAAGAAGCTTGTCCAGTAATTGAGTGGCCTCCTAAATCAAATGTTTGATGATGAATTGTGCCCTCTCTACCATCAAGAATATCTATAACTTGCTCATATCCATCAATACCTGAGATTGTTTGAGTTACATTATTATGAATTATATTAAATTTCTCAGTTCTTTCACTCGAATCCAATTCATCCCATTCATCCATCAAATCTTGAAGTGAACCTGCTTGATAATCTAAATTTAAACGATAAGAAGTTTCTAATGATTCTGCACTTGTGCTAAAGTCAAAAAAATCTGGTTGAATAAAACTTGTAGTATTTTGTAATGATTCATATTGAGGGGTTGATGTATGATCTATATTCCATGATGCTATAAGTGCACCTAAATCAAAATGATAACAATCTTTTATATCTGATAAGGATGTTTCAGCAATCTGATATGATGTATCTGCTAATACTGATGAAACTGAATCTGGTACTTGAGAAAGTGAATCTAATAATGATAAATCGTCACTAACTGTATATGCATTATCCCAACCATAATTAGTTACATCAAGGATATTTCCAACTCTAATTGAATCTAAACCTAATGAATCTAAAACTGCTACGTTTTCATTTAGCTCTCTTGCTACAATGGCATATCTTGAATTTCCGCCATCATCAAACCAAACATTATCTGGGTTTTCATTACTTGAAACATGTGCTATTGGTGTATAAGTTGGTGCTTCAAAAACTTCGGGTGAATAACCAGTTAGATTAGAAAAATCAATGGTTAATTTATCTCCCATTTCAATGAAATTAGGATTTGGAATATTATTATCTGCTGCAATATCTCGCCAAGCATCTTCAACAGAAATATCTAAATTATTATTTGTAATGTAATCGTCTGCAATTTTCCATAGGGAATCTCCATCTTTCACAATATAGGTTTTTGCTGGAGATGTTAAACTATGCAAATGAGCTGGTAAGTCTTGCATGGCTGAATCTAAATCAAAATTAGCACTCAGTTGATATGTTTGATACATATCATCTATGCTAACAGGAAGCTCTACAACCTCATTATTAGGATTATATTCATCTGATAATGTGCCCATTATACCATCCCATGTTGCATTAGATCCTATTTGGTGATCTGATGTACCCACAAAATTATCCCAAGTTGAAGTGACTGAGTCTGAAAAGTCATCAATTGCTTTATCTAAATCAAAATTAACGCCTAGTTGATATGCGTTGTTTGCATCATTATGTGCATTGTTTGCATCATTAAACAGGCCCTTAATATTAGATATTGAATCTGAAAGAGAAATTCCATCATTTGGACTTGCATCTGAATCAAATAGATTTTGGTAGAGTAATGTTCCACTTATACCTGCCCCAATACCTATAGCAGTTAAACCAATACCTGTGGTTTTTGGATGGGCTCTACACCATTCCATACCATTGCCTAAAATTTCAGTGATTGAATTATCACCAGAATACATACTCCTAACATCCTTTTTTAATATATTCCAATCTGATTTAAGTTTTTTATTAAGCTCTTTCTGCTCTGCCCTGTTGGATTTAATTCCTGATTTAAGTTTAGAAATTTTTTTTCCTAACCATCCATCAGATTTATTGTTTTCTTTAGACATTTAACTTATAACCCATTTTTTCCTAAATTGAACTTATTAGATATTGTATGAATAAATGATAAGGTTATATTTATAAATCTTTCTATTTTTATTCACTATATAGTGATTACACTGATTCTTAACCTTAGGAAATAAGAAAAGTTTTAATTACTTTAAAAAACTTTTTATAAATATGATAACCATAATCGACTGCTATACAGATGAACCTTCTGGCCTAGGTGTCCCACCTTATTTGGGGACATATCCAAGATATATCTTTGCAGAATTAAAGAAAAGAGGATATAATCCAAACTATCTAACCATAGATGATGTTAGATTATGGAAAAATCATGATTCTTTTCCTCAAAATAAAGAAAAAGATATGAAAACAAATATTAAAATTTATAATTTAACAAAAAACTACAAAAATGTTAATAGGATTTTACATGAAACAGGAATTCTGGTTGTAATTGCGGGTGTAAATGTTCCTGGCAAATATTTAAGGGCAGTGCCTGGAACTTTAAAAGAGGTTTCTTCTTATATTAAGGAATTTGAATGTCAAAAAATTTTAACTGGTCCTGCTGCTTTACTTGGCTCATCTCTTGAAGGTGGAAAAATAGCAAGAAAAGCAAAAGAAAATGTTTTTGATTTAACAGATTTCAATTATTTAGATGTAAATGATTATAAAAAAATTAATCCTGAACTTGGAACTGATCTTCTTGACCAAATCCCTTGGGAAGTTATTGCAGAGATTGAAACAGGCAGAGGATGCAATATTGGAAAATGTTCTTTTTGTACAGAACCATTGAAATCCTGCATTGAATATAGGAAAAGTAATGATATAATCAAAGAAATTAAATCTTTATCAGAAAAAGGGGTTAAACATTTTAGGATTGGAAAGCAGACTTGTTTTTACTCCTATAAGAATTCTGATGTAAAAGAAATTGAGAAAATTCTGAAAGAAACTGCTAAATTAAAACCAAAAACATTTCATATAGATAATGTAAATCCAAATAAGGTTATAACTGAAAAAGGCAAAAAAATAACAGAATTAATTGTTAAATATTGTACCTCTGGAAATGTTGCTGCATTTGGAATTGAATCTTTTGACCCAGAAGTTGTAAAATTAAATACATTAAATACATCACCAATTGTTGCGAATAAAGCAATTAAAATAATTAATGAATTTGGTTCTGAAAGGGGTGAAAATGGGATGCCTAAATTTTTACCAGGGATAAATTTACTATTTGGATTAATTGGGGAAAATAAAGACACTCATAAAAGAAATGTGGATGCTTTACATAAGATTATTGAAAATAATTGTTTAATTAGGCGATTAAATGTAAGGCAGGTAACCCCTTATCCTGGAACTAGATTATTTGAAGAAGCCAAAAATAAATATTTGAAGAAAAACGGGAAATATTATTGGAAATGGAGAAATGAAATACGGCAAGAATTTGACCTTCCAATGTTGAAAAAAGTAGTTCCTAAGGGCACAATATTAAAAGACGTTTATTTTGAAATTTATGATGGAAAAACAACTTTTGGAAGACAATTTGGTAC
>JAGLOT010000027.1 GCA_023137655.1 Nanobdellota archaeon
AATCAGAGAAATTTTTCCAACTTCTTTTATGACTTTTGGATTTAGATTTAACCCTACAAAAAATAACAATAATGCTACTCCTATTTGTGAAAATGCAGTTAATGTATTTGTAGAATCAATTATGTTGAGAACAAAAGGGCCCACGATAATACCACTCAAAATATATCCAATAATTGCTGGTTGCTTAAGAATTCTTAGAAATCCTGTAATTATTACAGTTACTATAAGGATTTTACTTAATTCAATAAATATTTCTGGGTTCATAGTTTATCTAATAATCTTTTAATAAATTAATTAGGCTGCTAGGGGTAATAACTCCCACCACTTGGTCTTTTTTATTTAAAACTGGAATATACTCAAATTCTTCTTTCCACATAAGTTTAATAATATTGTTTATAGATGTATCGGTTTTAACAAAAGACTTATGCTTATTAATCATTTCTTTCGCAGTTTTGTATAAAAATTCTCTTCGATATCCATGGTTAAGAATTTTAACAAGTGGTTCACATTTTACTTGTTGTAAAAATAGTTTAATAATATCATTATTAGTTATTTCACCAATGAATTTTTTTTCTTTTGTTACAACAATACATGCATTGATATGTTCTTTTTTTAATTTTTTCAAAATTTTTTCGGTATTATCTTCTGGAGATAATAAAATTGGTTTAATCATAGCATCTTTTGCACATAATTTTTTAGTTTCATTTTCTTCTTCTAAAAAATGTATTGCTTCATTTTTTCTTAAAGAATTCATTGTTTTTGATTTTCTTAAATTAGCGGAATTTATCATTTAATCACCTTGGGTATAAATATAACTAATAACCTGTAATTTACAATTATTTATATATCTTTATTTAGAAAATATGTATTTAAATCAACAATATAAAATGGGTAAAAAGTAAGTAAAAAGAAGGTAAAGTTATTTTAAAATAGAATTTCCTATATTTGTCAGTCTTATGTATTTATTATTTCCTTGTTTTTCAAAATAAATGTAATTTAGATATACTAATTGATCTATTCTTTTTTTTAATGTGGGCTTTGTAATTTTTAATAGTTTCATTAGCCCAATAAGATTAATCATAATTCTATCAGCTTCAGATTTTTTAATAATTTCAAGTATATTTCTTAATTCTGGGGGTATTAATTTTCTAATTTTCTTTCTATAATATCCTAAAGATATTCTTGCAATAATTAAAAATAAGACCAAAAATAAGACCAACTGAATTATTGAATGGATTTTAGAAATTCCTAATATGTGATCAAGAAGATCGTCAATTATCTCTGTAACTATAAAAATCAATATTAATATAAGAAATACTTTTTTCTCATTATTTATTGATTTTAAGATCATTAGATACATTAAATTAATGAGATTTTTAATAGTTTGGAATATTTAAGGGATATTTAACCCATATGTTGAATTAATTTTACTTTGAATTTTAATATAAGGATAGAATATAAGGCCCATAATTCTCTAGAAAAGGGGGGTTTAAATTTGAGATTACTAAAATATTTTATAGTTTCTCCGAAATTAATTTATATACTAACTCGAACGGGGCTATCTATAGTCACGTGATCTGAGAGGGATTGTTTTTCCCCTCTAGTTTCGCACTTTTCTTTTTTTGTAGTGTATAAATAAAAGGGTGAAATGAATGTAGTGTATAATTAATTTTTAAGTATTTTGTCTTTTCTTTATAAGGAGAACGAAAGACTTATATACTATAATTGTAACAATTGTATTAATTGTAACAATTTGAGATAAAATGGAAACTGAACTTGATAAAATTCAAACTACAATTACAATACCCTTAGGTTTGAAGAATAGAATTAGAAAACTTAAAGGTAGTATGACTTATAAGCAGTATTTGTCTAAGCTCTTGAGAGATAGAAACAAATTAGCCCATAATGAAAGTTACATTGAAATACAAAACTTAGTACGTAAATCGGCAGTTTATTCATTTGGTTACTATAAAGTCACCTTTACATATAATGAATACAATAATTCTGAAAATTTTATATTTGATATAGATATTGTTGAAATAAGAAATAAAGGGGCATTAGAATCCATAGAAAAATTTAAAAAAAATATGTTGGGTTCTGAAAAATTGCAATCTTATCAAGAATTAATTTTAACTCATAAATTGTATTTTGAGTTACTGGAAAAAGCAATTCAAATTGAGATCGAACCTTTGTTTTCACATAAATCTCGAATGGACGATTATGATGCCTGGAAAAAAGAATTTGAGTCTCTTGGATTGTCTAAAAAATCATTTGATTTTGATGTGATGAGAAAACTAAGAACGCTGGAAAATCAAGGTGATGCATTTTGATTAATTTTACTATTTTAGAAAATTATTTTCCTGTAATTAATAAGGATATTATCATAGGAAATTATACATTTTATATTAAATTGTACCAAGATAAAAATGGATATTTTTCACTTGAAGTAGATATTTCCAAAAAAGATACTAAAGAGAAACATAGGTTTGTACAGTTTTTATTGGGTCTTGGGAAGGATGAACCCAATGAATTATCTTGTCATGATAGCGAAGTCCCCCATTTTAAGATAGATTATTATCAAAGGGAAGAAGAAGCTTTCTCAGCGACTATTTATTTTACTTTTAGAAACATAGCAGAAGAAGAACTAATTGATTATGCAAAAGGGACTGTGGTTATTATTACTAAGATGTTGAGAAAATATTTTGAAAATGAAGATATTGATATTGCTAATTTATCTGAAGTGGTTTACGAAAACTCTGTTATTTCTGAGCTTTTGGATTATGAGGAAAAGGTAATTGATGCATTTTATATATGTTGGAAAGAAGGAGATTTGATAGTACGACAAAAAGGAAAAGATAATTTTGTAATTAAAACTAAACATAACCTCATTAAATATTTGAATTTTGATTATTTAAAACCTATCTATCTCCCACTTAAAGAAAAAATTGAAATAAATGAAAAAATAAATAGTTCTTCTCAAATCATGTGATTGGTAGATGCGCGAGAGGGGGCTATTTTAATTTCTCGAATTGGTAACCATTTGCTCTTGATTGGTCAATTAATTCACTTAAAGCAAAAAGAGTGTTCTGTCTGTTGGTTGGTCCGTCATGTAAGCAGATGATTTGGCCTTTGCCTAAATTAGAAATAACATAATTAAGAATATCATTTTTTTCTTTTATATAATCCAAAGGGAAAGAAGACCAAGTGACTGTTTCTAAACCAAGACTTTTAGCAGTTGAAATTGTTTGCCAAGTTCTAAAACCATAAGGGGGCCTAAAAAATTTAACTTCAGTATTAGTTAATTCTTCTATTAATTTTTTTGTTTCAGATAATTCATAATAATTATTTTTATACAAATAAGGATGAGACATAGAATGAATCCCCATTGTATGCCCTTCTTGAGCAATTCTAATTAAGGTTTCAGGATCTTTATAAATTCTTTCACCAACTACAAAGAAAGTTGCTTTTACATTCTTCTCTTTCAAAATATTTAGAATTGCATTGGTTTCTGTGCCTGGCCCATCATCAAATGTTAAATAAATAACATTTTCATCTGTATTAATTGTATGAGTTACCTTACCAAAGATTTGAGAATAAGGAGAAAAGAGAGAGTATATTAAAACTAATAAAAAGAAAAAAAAGAATAATACAAATTTACTTTTGCTTGACATTTCTCCTATAGAAATCTGCTAAGAAAATATTCTTTGTAAATTGACCTGCAGGTAAACCAACAAGAATAATTATCATTACTAAGAATACAATCCCAAGTGCAATACTTTTTACTAAAGTAACTAAATAATTACTCATATTATTAAATACAACTTTTAAAAGGTTGAATTCAAAATATGATGAAACAGTTTGTTTTTTGATAAAATTTATACTTAATATTGGTATTACAAAGAATCCAAGGAACATATTAGCAACGCCTCCAGTGGTTGCCCATACAGGATTCCAGCCCCATGTACTCCCATCCATTAAGGTTGATAATAACCCATAGATAAACATGAAAGGAATTGATTTGATAAACATTACAAATCCTAATTTAAAATCAGGCCAAGCATGCATTTTTGGTAATTGCTTGAATTTACCTTTGATAAATTCATTAATAATTCTTATTGTATATCCACCTAAAGCAAACCACCCATAAATAGGAACTAATACCCAAAGAATGTTCCACATTGCCTTTGATCTTTCAAATGGATAATGGAATGCTTTTCCGAATTCTAATGTTTTTGTTTTTTTCATAAGGATTGTATGATTTAGATTAATATAAACTTTTGGTAGGATTTTATGTTACTATGAAGTAGTATAAAAAAGATAAATTTATATACTTTAATCAGTATGTTGGAGTTATGACTCTGGAAGCTGCTATTTCATCGGGCGAAGTCATACCAGAAGGTTATTGCTTGGACCGTACTAATGAAGTATTTGAATTTGATAGTTCTAAATATCATAGGATAGACGTAACTTTATCATCCTTACCCTTGGAAAATCCTAGTACTGAAGATAGAAAATATCATATTGCTATGATGAAGCGGACTGGGAGGGTAAGAAAAATAGCAAAGGATTATGGTTTTAATGGTGGTATGACCATACTTGAAGGGTGTGCAAATGCTCAAAAATATGGTAATAAAAAGGACCCATTTAAAATCACTACAATACATTATAATGAAGATGAAGAAGGTTTTGAAGTATTAATTGAATCTGAAGGGAATACTTATCCTGATAATTTTAGAAAACTTTTAGAAGATTCACAAAAAATAGCATTTGCATGTTATGCCCAAGTTGCCAAAGCCTGTGAATTGACTGAATCAGGGGATCATGCAGATGATGAAAATTACATAGGTGGTTTAGGACTAATTGAAATGGTGGGGGAATTCGATAAGGTAGAGTATTATAGAAGTCCAAATGGTGGAACAATTACTAGGTTATATATTAAAGAAAATAAAAGAAAATTATATCAAAATCAATTAATAGATTTAGTAAATCAAATAAAGGATAATATAGAATCAGAAGAGAAATCAGCTTAATTCTGTACGATTTTGAATCTTTTGCCTTTCTTTGCAGAAACAATTGTATAATCTTTCATTTTATGTTCTTTTGCGTGTGCTTCTGCAAATTCGTTTGAACTAAAGGTTTTAGCGCCAATTTTCTTTGCAACATTACTAAAGAATGCCCTATGTGAGAATGAAGATACTAAGTTTTTCCTTCTTTTTAATCGTGTATGTACTTTTCGAACCATTATTCCTTTTGAAACTAATTACCCATTTAAAAACCTTTCTTTTTTGAAAGATTTATAAAGAACCTTCAATTATTTATTTTCATGAGCATTGGCTACCATTATATTAAAGATAAAAGAGAAATGTTAGACCTTTGCAAGAAACTTTCTTTTGAAAAGCAGATTGGCGTAGATATTGAGTGTGAGAATAGTTTTCATCATTATGGGACCTATATTTCAATAATCCAAATTTCAACTGAAATGGAAGATTTCATAGTTGATGTTATAGAAATTAAAGATATTGAACCTTTGATTCAAATTCTTAACAATCCAAACATACTAAAAATATTTCATAATATTGATTTTGATTTTAGAATTTTAAATTATCAATTTAATTGCATTCCAAAAAATATTTTTGATACGCAAATTGCCGCATCTTTTTTAGGTAAAGAAAGTTTAGGTTTAGGAAATTTACTTGAAGAATATTTTAACATAAATAAAAAATGTAAATTTCAAAAAGCAGATTGGACTCGAAGGCCAATAAAAAAAGAACTTTTAGATTATGCTGCAAATGATAGTTCATATTTAATTAAACTTAAAGATATTTTAACCAATGAATTAATTCAAGCAGGTAGATTAAAATTTATTCTTGAAGAATTTAAAAAATTAGAACATACTAAAAGAATTTATTCAGAGCCAAAGTTCAGTGAGGTTAAGGGATTCAGGGCATTAACAGCCCAACAAAGATCAGTACTAAAAGAAGTATTTCTTGTGAGAAAAAAGTTAGCAAGAGAGACAGATAAACCAGTTCATTTTGTAATTTCAAATAAATTACTTCTTATTATTGCAAAAGAAAAACGAAAAGATGAAATGTTTTGGAAAAATCTTAGATCAGTTCATCCAATTGTTAAGAAAAGATATTTAGTTTTTGTTAATGCAATTAAGAAAGGAGAATCAGGACAAATAATTGTTGAAAGAAAAAAGATGTTAAGATTTTCTGAAAGCCAAAAAAAACAAATACATAATTTATTAGAAGTTAGAGATAATATTGCAAAAGAAATGAATATTGAACCTCATTTATTGCTTAACAAAGAGATGTTAAAAAAGGTTATTTCTGAACAAAATTTTAATTCTTTAAGTGAATGGCAAGGTGCTGCTTTTTCTGAAAAATTTACTTTTTAGGGGGGAATTATCCCCAAAAAACCAAAGCTTTATATACTAGAGTACATTAGTATACAAAAGAGTATACTAGGATATCCCTTATTTTAGTACGCCAGTATATTATCGGTATTTTTTATGTGTTGGCTTTGGTTAGCACATAAAAAATACTTTTTTTCTTTTGAAAACAAGGGGAAAGACTTCGCACAAAGTCTTTACTTTTACGACTATAAAATACAACAAAAAATAGTTAAGTTTATAAAAAAAGAAACCTCACTTAAAGACAAGAAACGCGTTTTAATTAGTTTAAAATTTAAAAAAGAGGGATTGTATGATTTATAGGAGAAGAAACCAGAAGAATTTATTTAGTGTGATTTCTATAATTTTAATAATAATCCTATCTGTTTCTACATTAACCAATGCAGAAGAAACTGCAGGTGATGAAAGTCCAACTTCTGGTGATGATTCAAGTTCTAGTGAAACTTCTGAAACTGATAGTTCAAGTGATGAAACTTCTGGTGAAACTTTTGAGTTTGATGAAAGTACTTCTGACCCTAGTGAAGATTCTGAAACAGAAACTCAAAGTGAAGATTCTGAAACTGAAATATCTGATGAAGAAAATAATCATGAATCAGATCCTAATGGTGTATATTACGAATTAGATGATGATGCAGAAGATATAGAAGTTGAAACTTTAGATGATGAGACTTTAGATGATGAAATCCTCGATGAAGGAACTGAAGATGAAAATTCAGAAATAGATGATGAAATTGAAACCCCTGAAGATGGCTTAGAAGATGAAATCTTTGAAGAAATACCCTTAGAATTAGATGGGCAATACTATGAAATTGAACAGGACCTTAAGGATGATTTAATTAACAATACTCCTGTAATTGGAAACATTATTGGGAAAGAAAATAATGAAACAAACACAACTGATTATTATGTTGAATTAGAAGACCTTGATAAAATAAAAAATAATTTTGATTTTGATTTTTCTAAAGTAGAACAAACTGAAATAAATTTTAAAGACCCTGTACAATTAACTCAAACATTAAATATTGAAAATGAAGATGGATTTAAGAAAGAAATAAATTTTAATCTTTGGAATTACCAGGAAGAAATTCTAGAAGGTATGCGGACAATAAAAGTTTTTAAAGGAGATGAATTAATTTCTGAACAACCAATATTCAATTTA
>JAGLOT010000028.1 GCA_023137655.1 Nanobdellota archaeon
TGGCCATGTTTTTTTGAAGGATATCTTTAGATTTTGAGTTAATTCTAGGGGATTCATGTATTTTTTTACCTAAACCATGACCTAAACCATGTATAAGGTATTTTATTTGGTTTGCTGCAAAATTATGTAACTCTTGACAGGATTTATTTGGTTTTGCTTGTTTAATGCAATTTTTTTGAACATTTAGAATTTTATTGTATAATTTTATATGATTTTGATTTGGATTACTCAGGTAAAATGTCCTAGTCATATCTGCACAATAACCATTATATTTTACACCATAGTCAATTACCAAAAACCCCTTTTTTAAAGGTAAATTTGTCGCTTTATGGTGTGGTTTTGTTGCATTACTTCCAGATGCCACTATGGGCCCAAAAGCAGGCCTTAGGTTAAGTTTTTTAGTTTCATATAAGAGATAGACATAAATTTCTTTTTCAGTCTTAAATTGGCCCATTTTAAGAGATTTTAGAACAGATTTAAAGATTTTAGTTGTGATTTTACAAGCTTTTTTGATATATTTGATTTCTTGTTTTGTCTTGATTTTAGCCATATTTCTTGTTTTATTTTGTTTTATAAATATCTTTGTTTTTGAATGTTTTAATATATTATTTAACATTTAACATTTTTAACCACTAGAAAAGGTTAAATTGAGAAACTCTGCATTGTTATGCAGGGTAGCCACCTTAATATCTTTAGAAAGATTAGAAAGTTTTAAATAGTACATATCTTACTATTTTAATATTCTAATTAACATAAAAGGTGTATAAAATGGCAGATGATGAAAAGAAATTTTCCAAAAAATTAATGGGCAAAACAGTTGTAAGTAAAACTGGTAAAAAATTTGGGGAAGTTGGAGATATTGTGTTTGAGACTCGATCAGGGGAACTTATTCACGTTGTTTTAGCTAATCCTACAACTTACACACAAAAAATGGAACTAGAAAAGGATAAGATAGGTAATATTTTAATTCCTTTTAGTGCAGTAATAGCAATGGGTGATTTCCTAGTTGTTGCTGAAGAAGATATAATTTAAGTTTTATGTGTTGAAAACAAATAAAACTTTGAAGGATTGGTTCTTCTTGTTTTTTATTTCCTTTAATTTATTCTTACAACGAAAAACATATAACTTTGGGTTTTTTAATTTAAATTATGATAAATTCACTATGGACTGAAAAGTATAGGCCAGAGAAATTCTCAGATATTAAGGGTCAGAAAGATATTATCAAAAGAGTTAAGGCTTTTGTTAAAATGGGTAATATGCCCCATCAGCTTTATGTAGGTCCTGCAGGAATTGGAAAAAGTTCTTTAGCTTTGGTTGTTGCAAAGCAATTATTTGGTGATTCTTGGAAATCTAACTTTCTTGAATTAAATGCCTCTGATGAAAGGGGCATTGATGTTGTTAGGGTTAAAGTAAAAGATTTTGCTCGAACAAAAGCCCTGGGAGATGTCCCATTTAAAATTATATTTTTAGATGAATGTGATGCTTTAACAAAAGAGGCACAGCAGGCATTAAGGAGAACCATGGAGAATTATACCTCTACATGTAGGTTTGTTTTAAGTTGTAATTATAGTTCAAAAATTATAGATCCAATTCAAAGTAGATGTGCAGTTTTTAGATTCAAACCTTTAGATAAAAAAGATATTTTTAGTATAATTGAGAAGATTGAGAAAGAAGAAGGTTTGAAAGTTAGTGATGAAGCAAAGGAGGCATTATTTATTGCATCTAGGGGTGATTGTAGAAGATTGGAAAATATTTTACAGAGTGTTTCTGCATTTTCCAAAGAAATTAGTGAAGAAGATGTTTATTCTCTTGCTGCAGTTGTTAAACCAAAGGAATTAAATGAATCTTTGAATTTTGCAGTTAAACACGAGTTTGTTAAAGCCAGAGATAGTATGTTTAAGATTATGTTGAATTATGGTTTATCTGGATTGGATATGATTAAACAAATTCAAAGAGAAATTCTCAAGTTAGATATTGATGATAGGGATAAAGTAAGAATCATCGATAAATGTGGGGAGATTGAGTTTAGGATGGTCGAAGGTAGTGATTCTTTTATTCAGTTAGAAGCTTTAATTGCATATATTTCTTATTTAGTTAAGTAGTAAATTAGTAATTCCTTATTCTATAATATTAATTGTGTTATTTAATTATATTAATTTAGGAAAAATAATTGGATTGGTAAAAAATCAAAAGAAAGAAATTAAGTTAAATAAAAAAGATAAGAAAAAATAAAATTAGCTTATTCTGCTGCGTGTTTTACAGTAACTTGTGTGGTTATAGATTGTTCATAATCATAGTCGGTTGTTATTTCTACAATTTTTTCATAATCTCCAGAAACACCACTAACATCCTGTGTACAAGTTATTGATCTTTTACCTTCATATAAAGTTATATATCCGCTATTAGTTTCTCCACCAGTAAATCCAGTACATTCTAATCCTGGAATTCCAGTATTTACATTTACATAAACTTTATCTTCAGTTGCCCTTTCACCCTCACACATTGTTGTCATTTCATAAACTTCACCAGTTCCTTGATGGTTTATTTCAAATGTAAATGCAAGTTTTGTTTTTCCTCTTGGGGTTTCTTCAAAATTCATTATTTGAATTGGGCCACCGGAATTATAAACCGTTTTGATTCCATCAATAATACATACAGTGTCCTCATAATCTAATGGGTCTTCTTTAACGCAAATCATAGCATTTGCTTTATTTTGGTAATTATAACACATAGTAGCTAAGAATGGAAATGTATGAGTTCCACTTAATTCATCTACATAAGTAAATACGCCATCGCTTGGGAATGTAAAGTGTAAAATAGATCCTTCAGTAGTTCCACCTTCTGGATTCTTTTTTGAACTTAATAAGTCTTCATTATTATTTTGAATTAATGATGCTGCATTTGTTCCAAAATTTTCAGGACTAATACCACGAATATTTATTCTTGCATCACCAATAGCAATGTCAGATTCTCCAACATTTTCTACTTTTACAACTGCAGTAAATGAGTAGTCACCATCATAAACTTCTTCTGGTGGTGCACCATCTACAAAGGACATAACTAATCCAGTGGTTCCACCTATAAAGGGTGTGCCACTTACTGGTCCAGTTTCTTGACTACAACCAGAAAGCAAAAATGTTGCTGCTAGAATAAATATGATTGAATATTTTGATTTCATTATAGATTCCTCCTTTGATACTATTATCTATGCGTAATAAAAGGAGTTTTTTATATAAAACTTTCTGTTATTTTTTTAGATGTCTCCTCTAATTTGGATAGATGTAGAAGTAGAATCTTTGTAATCATAATCTAATGTAATGCTCATAACGGATTGGTAAGCAGATTGTTCTTGATTTAAATTTTCTACCTGGCAATATATTCTGCCTTGGCCAGCTTCATTTATTTTTAAAGAACGAGAATCTGGTTCACAATTTAAATTTAAACCAGGAATTTCTACTTGATAACTATTAATATTGTTTATATCATTATATTTATACCCAAAAGGACAGGCATTATAATCTATTAAATCCCCATTTCCGACATTTTCAATGTCTATAATAAACCTCATTCGTCCAAGACCAGATTCAACCTGGACATTTTTGACTGCAATTGGGCCACCTTGACTATTTCCAGAAAAATCTGTAGCGGAACAACCATCATGTTTATTTACCCTAGGGTTAGGGTCTATACAAACAGGGAAAGATGCAATTGTTTGATATTCATAACATGCAATAGCTTCAATTGGTGTAGTATGTGAGTTTACAGTGTCTGGCAAATTAACACCTACATTGGTGTATTTATCAATAATCTTTTTTTCACCTTCTAGACTATATTCACTTTTTCCTAAAATTTCATCAAAAACATAATAATTTTCATATATACCAAGGATATTTTTATCAAAACCAGTTAAATGTAGTTTTCCACCCCTTATATCATAGGCGCCCTTATTTTCTAATTGTATGACTACATCAACATTGTCTCCACTGTATACTGTAGGTGGTGGGCTATAGGGTAGGAAAGATAAAGATAAACCTTCGGTGCCTGTTCTGAAATTTGAAACTTGGGTATTACTACCACTGGAACATCCAGATACAATTAGTATAGATGCTAAAAGTAATATTATTATTAGTTTTTTCATTATGTAAATATCTTTTTGGAATTTATTTAAACTTTTCTAATTAATTTAGGATTAGACTAGTTTTAATTTTATTATTGTAATTTTTTAATTTGTATATCTTCTGATATAATTTCAGCATAACCATATCTTAATTTTATATTTAGTGGTGTTTGGAATGTCCCATCTTCAACTGAAAACCCTTCAAAATCTTTACAGATTATTTTTCTTTCATTATCAATTAATTTAATATCTCCTTCTGGAGTACACGCTAAATTATACATACCACCATTATGATTTATTTCAACTTCAACATCAATTACATTTAAGTCGTTTTGATCAATACCTGTAGGTGAGCAGAAAGATTGTTCGTAGTTTTCTCTGAAAACAGTTCCTGAACCTTTATTTTTTATTGTAATTAAGAATGTTGGCATTATATTTTCTTGTTCATCATTGTAAACCATTTTAGTTTCAACTTCCGTTATTGATAAAGGGGCTCCTTGACCTCCAGATGTTTTTTCAATATTTGGTTCGCATACCTTGTTTTCTTGAATTTGATAAATATCTGCATCGATGCAAACATCAATAGCTAATTCTGTTTGATAATTATAACATCCAGTGAAATATATATTTGCATTTTGTTCTAAACTAAATTCTTCAATTTCTTTTGCCTTTATTGTGAATGAAATTGTTTGACCTTCACCATCTGGCGCACTTACAGATTTTCCACCTAGAGAAAAATCTTTTTGAGTATCTCCCAAGGATGCAAGGTAATCTTCATCTATTGCAATTTTAATTACCCCATTATTTATTTCATAACCACCATTATTTAATAATTGTAAATTCAATAAAACATAATCATTGATATAAATTTCATCAATACTATTTTTTATTTCTAAATCAAGGCCATTATATCCTGTTTTATAATCTGGAATATCAAATCCACCTTTTCCAGAATTTGGTAAACTTACAGAACATCCACTAAGAAAAAACAGTACAAGAATTAAAGTAATTATTTTTTTCATATTTATTCTGCAACCCCTACTACATTAACCGTTTCTATTTTTTCATCTTCATAAATATACTTTGCTTCAACTTTAATATATTTGGTGGATATTTCATTATTTCCCATGAGATCATCAAAATTTGAAACTTGGGTTTTACAATTAAAACTTCTATATTCTTCTATTTCATTAATTGTTCCTTCATATTTGTATATATTTTGATTGTCTTCAGGTGTTGTGAATGGCATAAATTTAGAGCAATCCCCACTTTGACTGCCAAGTATAAGGCCCTTAGGTAATTTAATATATAATTCTTTAACCGATTTTATTATACCATTCCAATCTCCCTCTAATGTAAAACCAATTCTTGGTCCTTTTGAACCAGATTCAATACCTATTGGTTGAGTTCCGATTTCTATGCCCAAGTCCATTGGCCCAGCAGTAAAAACAGATACTGGTGAAGAATCTTTACCATAATCACTTAGAATATCAATACCTTCTGCACGATATGCATTTTTTCTTTCAACATCTATAAAATGGGTTTCAATTCTAGATAATGTTTCATATTCATATGATGAGGTTAGTTTAATTTTATGATTTCCCTTTTCAACCCCATTTTCAAAAACACAACTTAAAGGAACTATTTCATTATTGTAAAGGTCTAATGTGGATTCATCAACATTTCCGAAGAGATCATTATTAGTTTCATTAGTTGATTCAATTAAACAAGTAATTGTGACTGGAACTGGTTTATTGGTGGGGGTTTTCATCTCTAAATTATAGAATAATTCTATTGGTGTATTTTCATCAAATTCTGGTTTTGAAAATTCAACATTTTTTATGAAGACTCCTTGTTCTTCTACACTTTCCTCGTTTCCAGAATAATATCCTCCTGTCGCGTAATCAAATTGTCCAACTCCTGCGGCTTGCGTTTGATTAATTTTTCCTCTAGCAAAATCCCACATAGAAGTAATTCCATTCCAAAAGGTTTCCCATATAAAATTTAATACAGACATTAAAGATTCCCAGGGGTCAAAATCTTCCTCACTTTCAGGTATTGGTAAACTTTTAAGCCCTCCATTAATTACCCCTACAATTAAAAATAAAACACCTAAAAGTATCCAAAGACCAATCCATGCCTTTTGAAGTTTTTCTAATGCGCTATTTTCTTGTGCAGTTACAATTAGATAAGAAGGGTAAAATCCAATCCACAATTGTAATATATGAATTAATTTAGCATCCATAATATTTTTTAGTAATACCCATTCAATTACAGGTAATAAAAATGCAACTAGCGCAAGTATAAATGCCATTAATAATCTTTGACCTCCTGCCTGTGTTAGTGGTTTTACATTTCTACCAAATATCAAAAACCAACTTATTAAAAATACCACAAGATATAAGATCGCACGCATCCAGTTATTTCTATATTCAAATACAAAACTATCAATTACATGTGCCAATAAAACTAGAACGTAAAAAAAGAACATTAATTTTGAACTTCCTGCAGACCAATCACCTTTACCAGTCCATTTTACTTGATACCATCTAGGTTTATTTGGGTCTGAATTAGTAGGGGTAGTAGTGGGTGTAGAACTTGATCCACCACTAGTTGTAGAAGGTGTACTTGGTTCAGGATTTTCGTCACCTGGATTTGTTGGAGGTGCACTAGGAGATGGATTTCCTCTAGAAATCTCCGTATTTAAATTATTAATTTGATTTTCTAAAGCTGCAGTATCTCTTTTTGCAGCAGCTAATTCTGTTTGATAGTCTTGATTTTCTGGGTCTGAATTAAGTTTTTGACGTGCTGTTGCCTCATTACTTTTAGAATTTGTTAAGTTGACATTTAATATCTCTAATTTTAAAATATTATCTTCAACAGAAGCCATATTAATCCTCTTCTAAGACAACTTGCATATTAACGATGTGAAGATTTTTTCTTGGTTCAATTTCGATATAATTATTTCCTTCTTCAATCCAATCTGTAATATCTTTTTCCCATTCAGGTTCTTCTTGATCTATATTTCTTAAATGGCCATTAATGTTTACAATTGCTTTTTTATCTTCATTATTATTTACAAATTCAATATATACCCAAGCTTCAAGTTCTTCAGCTTCCATTTTTTCAATATGGGTTTCATTAATTTCAAAATAATAAACGGCTTTAGGTGTTTCAATCATATCTACTTCAATTTCT
>JAGLOT010000029.1 GCA_023137655.1 Nanobdellota archaeon
AATTCTGCTATTAACATTCCATCAACTCTTGCTTTTTCATCATATTCCAAATCAAATAATGAGTTCTTTAGGTTTGTTTTCTCTTGTTCTAAAACCCTTATTTCCCACATTTGTTCAAAATTCTTTTTCTCAGAATCCTGAATTAAATTATCTAATTCATGAAGTTTAAGATGTTCATTTTTTAAGATGGCAAAGTCTGCATCACTTAGTGTGATTTCGGGCAGAGGTGTATATTTTACACCTTTTCCAGGATATAATTCAGAAATTTCTCCTTGTACATAACCTGCGACTTTTTTAGCCATGTTTTTTGAAACATCCTTGGAATCTTTAGTGCCCCAGGTAGTTAATGTTTCTAACCAACCAGATTTAGCAACATCCTGAATTTTACCTTCGGTTGTTGCAGTATCTAAAGCTAAAGAAGAATTTGATGGTGCAAAGGAATCCGCTATTTTTAATGCTTCACCAACTAACTGAACTCCACTTTTGCTTGGGTCTAAAAATGTTTTAGCAAATCCTTTTCCAACATTAGCACTATTGTAAATAACTTCTGTGGTGTAAAAGCTCATCCTAATAAAAGATTTAATTAAATTCTTTTTATGGCCACTAGCTAATGATGCCTTGTAAGTTTTAGTTTCATCAATCATTAAAGTTCTGATTGCTCTGTCTCTTTCTAATGTGTGAATTTTTGCACCAATTTCAGTAATTCTATCAACAGCAACATAATATTGTTGAGCTTCATAACTTCTTGACATTGGTGCAATCCTATAATCAATATCTGAATATTTTTTCCAATCTTTATGGTAAGAATCTTTCAGATTGCAATCTGCATCATAGGGATCGCTTGCACTTATTCCAGAAGGTCCAAAAAAGAATTCACATCCGGTTAATAATAATAAAGATAAAATTGATATTGCTATTATTTTTTTCAACATATACACCCCATGTAGAAATTATTCTTATAATATTTAAAGACTTCGTTACACTCATCTTTAAGAGGTTTAAATATTTTTATCTGATAATCTTATTTTTTTCAAAATTTAAAAGTAAAAATTGATAGTTTAATCTTATAAAATCAATTCTTTTTTGAGAACTTTATGAGCAACATTTAATTTTTTAAAGGTTTCTGTATCTCCCTTAGGCATGTCAGGATGATGTTCTTTTGAAAGTTTTTTGTAGTTTTTATGAATTGTTTCAAAATCATTTGATTTTTCATCTACACCTAACACTTCTCTAGCAGCTTTTCTTTGTGCCATAATATCTACATCTTCCACAAATAATTTTACAAATTCTTCTGAAGTAATCTTGGATTCATCTAAAAGACTTAGAAAGTATTCAATAACTTGAAAAACTGTGGATAAATTTTCAACAAAATTTGTTCCTTTATTATAACTAAAGAATAAATGTTCTTCAAACATATACCATGAAGCTGAAGCTTGTGCTCTTTTCATAGCAATAACTTCTAATGGGACATCTACATCATCACTTGTTAATCCAAATCTCTTTAGACTATTGATGATTTTATTTTTGTATTGTTGCCCTCTTCGAGTATGTGAACTACGAACTGTGATTTGTCTGAAATCATGACCTTTAATATTTATCATTAGTTTGAATATTTATGGTCATTTATAAGGTTAACTGATATGAATATAGAATAATGTGAAATTTGGGCCATTAATCCCTTATAATCTTACTTTGCTCGAATTTAAAGACATCTTCCATGCATTTAATGTCTCTTTTTGATAATTCATCTAGGAAATTAGAAAATATTTCTGCTGTAACCAATGTATCAGATAATGCCCTGTGTGCTGTTTCATTTGTTAAGTCATAATATTCACATAAACAAGACAATTTTTTACTTGGCAAGTTAGTTAATAATCTATTTGCTAATTTTCTAGTACACAATTTCTCATTATTGAAAATAAGATTATGTTCTTCACAATTTTTTAACAAGAAACCATAATCAAAAGTTGCACAATGTGCCACGATTACTTCATTTTCAAGGAAATTTAAGAAATTAGGTAGAACTTCATGAATTAATGGTTTATTTTTTACTAGTTCATTGTCTATTCCAGTTAATCTGGTTATGAAAGAAGGAATTTTAACTTCTGGATTGATTAATGTGTGGAATTTATCCACTATCTTTTTATTTTTTATTTTAACTGCTGCGATTTCTGTAATTTTATGTCTGTGTTTAGATAATCCAGTAGTTTCTATATCGAGAACAACATAACTTTTCATAATGTTAAAGAATTAGGATTGATTTAAAAAATGTGTTATATAATAATCGGAAATATTTCGGATTATGCTACATCCCTTAATCTATTAATTAATCCAGAATAATTTCTTGATGCTTTTGGTTGGTGAGACTCTTTTTCTTTATCGTATAATTTAGTAGCACATTCTCTTAAACATTTAGAAGCAAGATCTAAAACACAATCAATATTTTCTGATTTGATTAAATACTCCTTTTTTATGGGATTTTTAGATTTGTCTGTTTTTTTGGCATCTTGGAGGATTTTTGCATCTTGAATAGTCTTTACATTTTGAAGGATTTTTGCATATATTAAATGATCATCTAAGAATTGTTTTTCTTCTTCTAATGAAGGGCATATGGATTGATGCACTCTTAGTATTTCACTTTGATACATTTGTGTTACTTCTGAAGGTAATTGATGGGCATTATGCACTAACCAACCTAAGGCAAGATTTAATTGATATTTAACATCACTATTGGGCTTACCATTTTGTAAATGATTAGCTTTATCCAAATGTGCGTTAATATGTCTTGCAATATAATCTAAAGTAACATATACTTTTTCTTCTGGACTTTTAATATTACACCTTGGAGTTCTATAAAATGCCTGATGTGTAGCCATAGTTTTTGTATCAATAGAATTAGTAGATTCATCATCCGTTATTGGAATTAACCATCTCATACCTTTAGAGAAATTAAAGGTTATATAAACCTTACTACTCTAGAATGGTATATAAATAGAAAGGAAAATATTATTAAGGGAGAAAGACTACATTTTGGATATGGAAGACAAAACCAGGGCATTTATTGCATTAGAATTACCAAAGGATATTCTAGAACATATTCAAAAATTACAGAAATGGTTAGATATAGATGGTAAGAAGACAAAACCAGAACATATGCACTTAACTATTAAATTTTTAGGGGAATTAACTTCAGAAAAATTAGAAGAAGTTAAATCTAGGTTAGGTAAGATAAAAATGAATGCTTTAGACGTCAAATTAGGTAAGGTAGGGAATTTTAATAATAAAATTGTATGGTTAGGTGTTATGAATTCAGACCCTTTACAACAAGCGATAGATGATGCCCTAGAAGGTCTGTTTAAGAAAGAAGGGAGATTCATGGGTCATATTAGTCTTGGTAGGGCTAAGGAAATTAGAAAAATACCTCATAATAAGAAAAAACTACCATTTAAAGTTCACGAATTTGTTCTCAAGAAATCTACTTTAGGTCCAAATGGGCCAATTTATGAAGATATTGAAAGGTACACATTAGGATGATTATTGGGGAAATAAAATTGTAGGGGATGGTATGTTTGAATCTTTTTTTAAAGTAGAAGAGTGGAATAGAGGGATTAAAAAATTGGGGGAATTAGATGAACTAAATGAACGATTGGGCGTTCCAACCAATTCGGAATCTGAACTAAAAGAAGAAACAATAGATGATACAATTAATGAACTTCCTATTGATACATCCTTAAAATCTATGGATTTTTATGTGGTGTCAAATCCTTCGCAATTTGTAGCGGAAAGTGATGCATATATAGAATTGATTCCAGAACCTGCAGTTATAATTAATGATAAAAAACTAGTGTTTGAAGGGGACAATAGATTTGCTATTGCAAAATCTGCATATTTTGCTAAAGCATATAATAATGCACTAAATGTGGGATTCTCTGTGGAGGATGCATATAAATCTGCTTGGATAACTCTTATGGAAAATAATTCAATACTATTTGAAGAAGCAAGAGTAGAAAAAAGTGAAGGTTATGTTTCTGCAGTAGGTAATGGTTGGGAAGTGGATTTTGAAGGGAACAAAAACCAAGGAATTGATTTGGCTACAGATTTTGTTAAAGAGTTTAATGACCAATTATTAAGAGATAAATCAGTTATTAATTGCTATAACTCTGCTTGGAAAAAAATTGGTGTGCAAGAATTACCCCTAAACAGAGATGGATATGATGAATTACATGATGAGATATTAAGAAGGGATGCATTTGAAAAAGTTACAGGAAAAGATTTAGATGAATATTCTGGTTCTGAATTATAAGCATGATTAAAAGAGAAAGAATTGAAGTTTATTACAGTTTCAACTTATAGATTAGATAATTAGGTAAAAATTCTGGAAGAAAAAAAGTTTGTTGAGTTTAATAAATATTTTAAGTTAGAATTATAATTCTGTTCATCACTTTAAAGTAGGTAGATATTTAAAGATGTCATTTATTTTTAATTCTATGATTGAAAAAATTTTAAATCAGACTAGAATGCCATTCAGTGAGCTGGATATATCCCAAGTTAAAGTGGAAGACCCATTAGATTGGAATCAAGTTAGGGGTAGATTAGCAGAGAGGCACGTTTATGAATGGTTGCAAAGAGCAGGATTTCAGTTTTATGGAAATTCACCCAAGCAGGTTGGAGAATATAAATTAGTTCAAACAAATGGTGGTATTGTGGTTTATAAATCAGGTCAACAAATTCATGAATTTGATTTCTTAGGTGAATTGGATGGGCAAAAATTGATCGTGGAAGTTAAATCCCTTAAATTACATGGTTTTAGTGGGAAAGTAGATAGGGCATTATCCATCGCTGATAAAATTTATGATGCTGAAACTGGGTTATTGCTATTTTTTCCAATGTATGGGACTAAGGTGAATAGTGCAAAACAACTTGAAGAAAAATATTCAAGGGTTAGATGTGTAGATATTGGATTTAATAAAAAACAATTAAAAAGAATGGAAAGGAAATATTATTTTCAGTAGTCATAACTATTTAGTGGTAAACTTTATAAATGATTATTTTTAACTTTTTTAAATGAACTCATATAGATCTACCAGTTATGAACTCCCGAATTATTTACAAAGTGGATATGTTAGAGGGTGTGATTTTAAACAACTTTCTTCGGCTACAAGCACATTACTGACTAAATCAGATAAATACCCAATTGATTTAGTTGAGGCTTTTCTCGATGCAGCTAAAGAAAGAGTTTCTAGTGAATTAATTGAAGGGGATAATACCTTTGCCATGGCAAGAACATTAGTTTATCGTTTAAATGGCAAAATTTTGAATAGCAAACAAGATTGGGACTCTGAAGGAAATCAAAAATTAATTTGCGAAGGATTTGGAATTGCATTGGATTCCAGTAAGCCTAAAGCAAGTGTTCAAAGCATGGTTTATTTAGAATTTGGAGGGTATTATGAAAGATTGTTTAGCCAAACTAAAAACTTATTATTTGCACAAAAATCATTAGATTTGTATTCTAAAAGTGAAGAATTAGCACAAAAACCAAGATTTATGACTGATGCATTGTGTGCAAAATCTCGATTAATTGATAAGATTTTAAAAAGTCATCCCTTGAAAACTTATTGGCAAGAAACTTCAAATGAAAATTATACTAAATTAAGGCAATCTATTGATTTCCCTCTTGAAAGTAGGGCATATTCCCTTGCATTGTTACATGAATGTTTAATTAATGAATTTATGTTTTATAAAACAAAAGATGTTAAATTTGTTAATCTTGCAGCAGAAAGGCTATTAGAGTTAATTCATCTACCTAATAGTTCTAATGTAGAATATTGGGGTCGTATGGTGAGATCTGCAGGTCTTTGGAATTTTGCATTTCACTCTGAAAATGATCAATCTATTGGTGAAAAAGCAGCATCTTTATGGCTTATTTTAGGAGAAAATACATCATCAGGGGATAAAATCCGTTTGAAAATGAATTATGTAAAAGCAAATAGTATTTTGGAAAAATTACCTGATTTCCCTGACAGACCTAGATTAGTTGCAAAATTAATCTCTTTAGAGAATAGATTATGATTAAATGAATAATATTATCCATATTTATCTTAATAAATAGAAGCATTTAAAAAGGGTGCATTTCTCTTCCCATATATCAGAAGATTATAATTATTATATACAAAAGTTATTTTATTAATTGATTTCTGAAAGATATTATGGAGGGATAAAATGAACGGAACAGTCCAAAAGTTTTTTGAAGACAAAGGATACGGCTTTATTGCTGGCGAAGATGGAAAAGAAATCTTTGTACACGTATCTGCATTAGGAGAAGGAGTAACCTTACAAGAAGGAGACTCAGTATCATATGATGTAGAAGAAGGCGATAGAGGCTTAAAAGCAGTTAATGTCAAAAAAGAATAATTGTAACCAATTATTTTTTTAATATATTATTTTTTCTTTTTTTTAATTTCTTATTCTTTAACTACCAATAATAGAAAGTAATAAAAATACATAAATTTAATTTATAATAATGATAAATATTCGTTTAGGTATTTTTGACCTTGGTGGATTTCTTAGTGGCGATAAAATGCTTGCCTTTAGCGTAACAACTGGTTATTATTCTAGAAAAATGCTTGAAGGAAAACAAAATGTTGATATAGTGAATCCCTTAAGTGATATTTTAAGTTATATAAAATGAAAGAAAGTCGTGGTGGAAAATATGGGAGAAATTCGGCACTTTGGATAGATTTTACAATTAATCAAATTCCAGAATGTCAAAGAGAAAATTATAGATCTCGCTTTATTAAAGAATTAAAAGAATATTCTCTTATCCCTAGAAAAGAAGGGGCCCCTGTTAATGCAGGATGCGTTCATGAATTATCTGATTTAGTAGATGTAGATATTAATAATCCAGAACAATTTGCTAAATTAGTAAAAGAAAGCATACATTTGATGTATCAGAAACAAACTTCTAAAAGGGTCTTAAAAGGCCTTTATGAAGGATTAAATGTTAATTAAAATTAACTAAAAACAATATCAAATATTAAAAAACTAAGTATTTTAAAAATATTTTAGTTGCTTGATTATTTATTTTTAATCCATAATTTCTTGAAGAAAGGTAAAGATAATGTGGATAATATAAAAGCTATTGATGGCACAATTGAATTAAT
>JAGLOT010000003.1 GCA_023137655.1 Nanobdellota archaeon
CAGTTTTTTTACAACCTTCTTTTGAAGTACTACCTACATTTCTAGCAATATTATAAACATTCCATTTTTTATCCCCTGGATTTATTCTTTCAGGACAATGAGATAAATCAAAATTTTGCCCACTCTTAAAATTAGGGCCTTCTAATAAAGGTAAAATTATATCTTCACAAACTCCTGGATTTACAGTAGATTCAAGAATTACAATAGCACCTTCTTTTAAGTAAGGTTTAATGGATGTAGATACTTTGATTATTGGATTTAAATCAGGTTCTTTTTCTTCATCTACAGGTGTTGGAACACATATCAGTATGATATCTGAATTTTTAATTAATGAGATGTCTATTGAAACTTTTAATTTTGTGGTCTTAATATCTTCTTCAGCTTGTTTGTCTTCAATGGGCATGATTCTATTTTTAATTTGATTAATTTTCTCTTTATCTAAATCAATTCCTACAACATTATTAAACTTTTTAGAAATTGCTAATGCTAAAGGTAATCCAACATAACCTAAACCCATTATAGCTACTTTAATATTTGAATTAATTTGCATAAATTATTATACTTATTTCATTATTTAAACTTTTCTAAAATGGCTAATTCACTAAAATTCTTTATTTGACCTTATTTTTTAAATAAGGCAGTTAATTTAGATTTATAAAAATATAATCCAGCAATTAAAGAGATTATCAAAGGAGTGATTAGGTAAAATTGTTGGAATGGAATTTCAGTAAACCAATTGATATAATAAACCAATAAACTTTGAACTGAAAAACCAATACCTATGGCTAAAACTAATCTTGTTAATACATCAAGTTGTTTATGAAAGTTAATCATAATCAAAAATCCTGGAATAAAATAGAGATAGACATATGAACTGAAAAATTTAACTAATACTAATATACTTTCTTTATAATAAAGACTTTTGAGAAATATGAAAAATAAGGCTAGGAAAACTCCAAAATAAATTAAATCCTTTTTCATATTATATTTCTTAATTTTTTCCATTTTTATTTATTTCTTTAAAATTATTATGTGTGGAGTATTAAATATTTTTGTATAATTAGATTCTTTTTGTAATTCCTGACTGAATAACTGGGTATATTTTTGCAATTCTTTTTGGGTATACATATTTATAAAAATATAATCAAAATCTTTTAACTTTTTTGAAGGTATTGTAATGTTAGATAAACTGACCCAGTCAAACCCCCCATTATAAATATAGTTCCCATCATGTTTTAATTGATCAAATTCGCTATCTTGGTGGATATTTAATTTGCCATTGGAATTTATATATTGATAGATATCAATTACTGAAATGAATTTTTTATTTAAGCTAAAAAATCCAAAACGCATTTGTCCACCATTAATCACTAATATGGAATCATTAAAGTCTAATTGGTTCTGTGAATATAAAACACCTTCCCAGATATGGCTAGTCATCATTGCATCTTTTGGTACTTCTTTAGGTGGAGCTATAACACAAATTAATACTAAGATTATTATGCAAATAGTTAAAACAATTATTGATCTATATTTTTTAAGTCTTAAATAAATATAATAAATTGGCAATCCAAGAAATGGGGATAAAATAATTGGCCAAAAATGTCTTATTTGTAATGCTCCTTTCGTATATCCAAAATAAATTGCATATGTGAGGAGTAATAGAGATCCAGAAAATAATGTAAGATAATTAAATTTATTATATTTTTTATTAAATAATAGAAATAATGAAAGTATTAACCCTAAAATTAAAATATATTTTATTAATCCAAAATCTGAAAAGAAAATGGCATCCCCCACTGTTTTATAATTAAGGGTGCTAGTTAATCCGGTTTTACTCAGAAGTGAGAATATTAATATTGGAATAAATCCAAAAATTAAAGGTACGATTAACATGAGACTTATAAGTATTTTTATGATTAAATGAATCTTGATTTTTTTATGGATTAAAAGATAAATTGCTAATATGAATAAGAAAAAAATGAAATAAAGAAATTCTCTTCCATGACTTAAAAAGCCTACGGCATTTAATATTGTGAACATTATAATTAATTTGTTTAATGGATTTTTAATAATATGATATAGGATAATTGTAGTTAAAAAAACAAAAAATAGGTTATAAGAAGTTGGTTGACAGCCCCAGGTTATGAAGGTGTTAAATGGAAATTTATATAGGAATAACATCAAAGGGAGTGAAAAATATGCTATTTTTTTATTGATGTTCCAAATTAATGCAAAAAATGCAAATATCAAGAATAGAGTTATCATTAATTGAGATGCCAAAAATCCATCATAGCTTTCTAATCCAGAAAAAGAAGTAACCATAGTCGGTATAAAAATATTTAAGGGAGATCTTGAATGATAACTATTGTTATATCCATAATTATAGTGGGGGGCAACCCATTTTGCACCGCCTGAATCAGTTATTTCATCTATCTGGTTCATACCCCAAAAATTGTCTCTTGCAAGAAAATATGAAGGTGAATTATGACTTAAATATCCATCTGATATTTTTGAAGAAAAAGAGATTAATATTATAAAAAATAGTATTAAGTAAATAAATAGTAATTTTTTATTTAATTCCATTTTAAGTAAATAATATTAGGTAAAAATATTTATAAATCTTCCTATATTTTATATTGTTGTAGTGGTGAATATTCTTTATAGGGGTTTCTTTGTTTATAGGTAGATTTATAAATTCTAGAACCATTTTATTATTATGGAAATTTCAATTGTACTTCCAGCATATAATGAAGAAAAAAGGATAGGCCTTACATTAAAAAAAGTTATAAAATACTGTAAATTAAATTTTGATAGGTATGAAATAATAGTTGTAGATGATGGCTCAAAAGATAATACTTCAAAAATAGTAAATAATTATTCTAATAATAATGTTAAATTATTAAAAAATAAAAAGAATATGGGGAAGGGATATTCAGTTAAACGGGGGATATTAAATGCAAAATATTCCATAGTTTTATTTTCAGATAGTGATTTAGCAACACCCATAGAAGAACTCAAAAACTTTTTACCTCATATTAAAAAGTATGATGTTTTAATAGGTTCTAGAAAACTTAAAAATTCTAATATTAAAATAAAACAACCAGTACATAGGCAATTGATGGGGAAAGTTTTCCCTTTGTTTGTTAGATTAATTGCATTAAGAGGTTTTAAAGATACTCAATGTGGTTTTAAATTATTTAAAACATCTGTCGCAAAAAAAATAGTGAAATTACAAACATTTAATAGATTTTCTTTTGATGTAGAGATTTTATTTATTGCAAAAAAGAAAGGTTATAAAATCAAGGAATTACCTGTTGTTTGGATAGATCAAGAAAATAGTACTGTGGATCCGGTTAAGGATGGGATTAGGATGGTTTTAGATATATCCAAAATTAGATATAATCATATGTTAAAAAAATATGGGGTGGAGTGAAATGGCTATAAAAATATCATTAATTTTACTTGTTGCTTTTTGTGCCTTATTGGGTGCTGCAGGACAAGTTTTTTTTAAATTAGCATCAAAAGATTTAAGTTTTCAAATAATGTCCTTATTGACTAATTGGAAATTATTTTTGGGATTGTTTTTGTATGGAGTCGCTACAATCCTTTTCATATATGCACTTAAACAAGGTAATTTGTCTGTTTTATATCCTATTATTGCAACAAGTTATATTTGGGTGAGTATTTTCTCAGTTAAATTTTTAGGAGAAACATTTGCCCCATTTAAGTGGGTGGGAATTTTATTAATTATTTTAGCGATTGGGATAATTACTCGTTAATTTTTTTAATTTATTTTTAATTTATTTGATAAATATCTTTATCTCTTGGAGTAACTTTGAATTTTTTTTGTATGTTGATTTTGGTCTTTAATTGAAAATCACAACTTAAATCAGGTGAACCTTTCCTGAAACTAGTATAAACTATATTCTTGGTTATTAATTTACATTTATTAATTAATCTAGTATAGGGGTTGATAGAATTATTATAACTACAATATTGAAATAATTGGTTACTTAATGTTTGTTTACTGGTTTGATTTATTAATCGATGGTCTGGATGAGTATCATAATCTGGGATATAAACAAGGTCTGTTTTATTGACTTCTTTTTTTAAGAATTGTTTGAGTTTATTAATATTTATTTTTCTAGATGTTTCATTTAAACATTTAATTTGATAGTTAAATTTTTTACTTAATTCTTTTGAAACAAGAATCCTTCTTTTTAATCCTTTGGTGCTTTTTTCATATATTGATTTGGATGTGATGATTAAAACTTTAACTTTTTGTTTATGGGATAAGGTTTCTAGAATTTTACATCCACAACCAATCCATTCATCGTCTGGGTGTGGTGCTATTATAACTATGTTTTGAGACATGATTTAAATTTGATAAATTACTTTATAAATCTTTCTTATACTTAAGTTTTTTTTGAATTTCGTATTTTAATTTTCGTAATATTTTACTGTGCCTTAACCATCTCCACCAAATATATTTGATAAGGTTGATTTTATTTTCTTTTTTGATGATTTCGCCACCCCACCTTATTTTAAAGGTGTCTATATTTTTTAAGTATTTAGAGTGTATATTTATTCCACCAAGATCAAAATATTGATATCCTTTTTTCTTAAAATACAATAATATTTTCCAATATAATAGGACATTTGCTTGGGTATTCCTATATTCATAATCACTTGAGTTATATGTTAAACTTATAGTGTCTTTACTTTTAGTATTAACAATTGCAAACCCAATAATTTTTTTATTTAATAAAACAACAAAAAGAAATCCATTATCAAATATATTAGAATTTGGATGGAGATAATTAATTTCACAAGTTTTTTGGTATAATTCATAACATTTTTTATGGTCTTGCTTTTTTCCTGGCCTAAAAACTACCTTATTTTTAATGGCTTTTTTAATGGACCACCTATGATTTTTATGAATCTGTTTAGTGAATAATTCTTCTTCAGATTTTTCAAGGTTTATAATAACAATTCCATGTTTTAGTTTCATTTTTTATAACAAATATAATAATTTGTACCTTTATTAGACATTTTGATTATTTTTGAAAATCCTACTTTTTTAGGTTCATCTAAGGAATTATTTTTACAATATGTTTTTAAGCCACCAAATTGGTGCTTTTCATATCTGTAATTGTTAAATGCAAAAATACTATGGATCATACTTTTGATATAGTGTATTCGAATAAATGGGTATTTTGTATATATTGGAGATTTTAAATAAAATCTTTTGTGTGAAGAATATATAAATACCCCTCCTTTTTTTAATATTCTAAACGATTCTTTCATACATCTAATTCTTTTTTCATAGGGGGCTAAATAATCAATCCCATTATAACTAAAGAATACAGTATCAAAAGTTTTATTTTTAAATTTTAAATTTGAAGCATTCATGATTCTAAAGTCAATATTTGGAAATTTTTCTTTTGCCTTTTTTATTAAATTGGTGGCATAATCAATTCCAATAACCTTAAATCCTTTTTTGTATAAATTAATTGTAGTCCTTCCACAACCACAACCCATATCTAATACTTTATTTTTTTTAAAATACTTGCCTATAATCATTTTTTCTTTAGGCATTAGATGTTCTAAATCATAAATTTTAGTGGAATTGTTAAATGAAACTAAATTTAAATCTGTTTTTTTAATCATTTTTTTAAATTTTGTTGAAAAAGTGCTGGTGGATTTTGTATTGTGGTATTTTTTTGCAATAATCCTTGATTTATTTGAAAGCATAATCAATTCTTTTTTGGATAACTTTTGTAAATCAGTTATTTTATTTAAATATGCCTTATAATCAAATGAATTTATTATTAAGGTAGGGTCTAATTCTTCAACTAAATCCTTATTTCCTGTTTTATATGAAACAATTGGAATTAATCCTGCGGCCATTGATTCTATTACTGATGTGCCACCTGCATCAAATCTAGACGGGAATAAGAGGAATAAACTTTTTGCCATATAGTTAATTGGGGGTTTAAAACCAGTAAAATGAAGATTTTTAAGGTGATTATATTTATTGTAAATTTTTTGTGCCTTCCAAATATCCCCTAAGATATAAACTTCATATTTAATTTTACTTGCAATTTTTGCAGAAATATCTGTACCTTTTCCAAGACGTGTTTTAATACCGATAGATAATATTGATTTTGTTTTAAAATTGGGTTTATTTTTAAAATAATTCGGATTTAATACAGGAGTATATAAATAATCTAGGGGGATTTTATTATTATACTTTTTCAATTTCTTTTTTAACATTTTAGATATGATAAATACTCCATCTAGTTTTTTAGCCAATGGTTTATAGAATGCTTTTTTTAAAAAAAAGTTAGATTCAAACCTTGCATCATTAAGTCGAAGAATTAATTTACAATTTTCATGCCTTAATGTTTTTTTCAAATAACCTAGAAACATGGAACTTGGACTATTCAATAAATATATGTCATGTTTAGGTATTTTAAAACATAAATACCAAGAATTTATTAATTCTATTAGAATTTTTAAGGTCCCATTTTTTATGCAAGTGGGTGATTTGTTATAATAGATAGTTTGAGTGACCTGATTAAATGAGTCCTTGGCAGACTTATGTATGGAGCCCCCAGTTAAAATTGCAATTTTAATCATTTTTGGATAATAAAAAAGTATTGTGAGGCACATTTACCCTTAAATAATCTTTTAAATATATTATTTAGTTTTAAATAATTCTTGAAATATAATTTATTTGTTTTAAATATCAAAGGTAAATAAAAAGAAGGGAGTATTTTTAATTTCTTTTTATTTATTTTGAAATACTTAATTGCAGATTTAGTATAATATGATTTGGGCATTGTTTTTTGTTTAAATCCTAGGATATGTTTGATTAATTTGAAATTTTGACCAAATCCACTTAGGCTGAATTTATTATTAACTTCAAAGATAACTAACTTTTTAGATACCCTTAACATTTCGTCATATGCCTTTTTTGGATTTTCTAAATGCATTAGGACATGTACAGAAAAAACTACATCAAACTCATTATCCTTAAATGGCAAATTATAAGCATCTCCTTGAATTGTTTTGATATCCTTGTTAGTTTTTTTTAATACCCCTAACATACTTTTTGAAAAATCTAAACCATATAGATTTTTATATCCTTTTTTATTTAAAGAATTTAAGAATCTGCCGGTACCACATCCAACTTCTAATATTTTAATATTTTTTTTATATGATGAAATGTTGTTTAGAATAATTTTAGTTTGTAAATTATGCATAATTTTTCCCTTAGGATTATTTTTAAATCTATTATTATACAGTTTTGCACTTTCTTCATAGAAAGATTTGATGTATTTATCATTAATTTTTGACATATTCTATTAATTCTTTTTATTAAATATTAGATCACTTAAATATCACTCTATTAAGTGGCCTTCATGTGTGAATAAGAGAATCTCCTTGATATCTTCCATTTTTTGGAAATCATCCAATAAAGCTTGTTCATTATTTTGTTTGATTGTTAATTCAATGGATATCTCACATCCGCTCTTCTTGGAATAAATAGTACTTCGGGTTTTATAATTTTTACAGTATTTTTTTAAACTCTTATTTATTTCAACTTTTTTAATGGAATTAGTTTTTAATATTAACAAATGTTGAGTTTTAAATGTCATATATTTAGATGAGATGAGTACTAATGCCGCTATAAAGAATGTGGATATAATTGATAATTTGTATAATCCTACTCCTGCAGTAATACCTATGGAAACTGCCCAAAATAAAAATGCAACATCTTTTGGGTCTTTTATAGCTGTCCTGAATCTTATGATTGATAATGCACCAACCATACCCAAAGATAATGCAAAACTTCCACTAATCGCCTTCATAAGTACAGCAACTATAAGGGTGATTAGTATTAACGTAATATTGAAGTTTTTTGAATATAATATCCCAGAATATGTTTTTTGGTATATATAGTAAATAATTAGGGATAGCATTAAAGCAATTGTTAGACTAATAAAAATTTCTTTAATACTAAAAGAGCTTATTAGTGTGGTTGATCCGCTGAATATGTCTTGGAATGTTATTTGTGCCATTTTATCTCCCTCAAGGTACTATTTTGTTTAATCTACCTATGCAATACTTACTTATTGCACATTTTTCGAATTTGGGTAGTTGAATAAGCTTTTTAATCCATACAGGTAAAAACTTATCAAATTTTATTTCTAATATGATATTATTCTGATTTAATAATTTATGGGTTACTATTGAATCCGAGAATATATTAAAGTTACTATTATTTATTTGAAGATTTTGATCAAATGTGATTCTGATATTATTTAATTCATGCATATACGCATCCCTATAGTAATCAATTATTATTACAGGTTTTAATTTTTGAGTCTTAAAATTTATATAAATTTTATTTAATATCTGATTTTTATATTTTAATAGGGGTTCATAATCACCTTCAATGATTTTTAAGGCATCATTATATTCAATTATACCTGTTTGTTTTAATACCTGATTATTAAATTTTTGCTTAATTTCAAATTTTACAGTTTTATCTTGTGTATTGTAAATTCTTAGTCTATATTTCTTCCTAGTTTCAATACCATCTAATTTTTCATGAACTGCCTGATCATTTATACTATCAAAATATAAACTTCTTATAAAATAAGGCCCATTTATTGCGTGTGGGTCAGGTTTCATAAACTTTTTTAAAATATTAGTTAAGTATATGTAATCTAGATAGGTAATATAAAATTTTAGTTCATTTCTTTTGATTTCTAGCATTTTAATTATTTTCCTTTATTAAAATAGTTAGTATTATTTAATTGATAAACTTTCCCCATGCCATATATCTCTTTTTTTTGATAGGCAGTGATATTGATTTTATTATTTAGAAATGAATTATTAAATAGATATGCAATAGACAAATCCTTTATCGCAATAGCATTATAATTGTTTCTAAAATGGTTATTGTTTATTAAAACAGTAGATTGTTCCCCTATACTTAATCCTTTATCTTGGAAATTTAAAAAGGTATTGTTTGTTATGATTATTTGGGATCCACTAACATCTAGGCCATCCCCATTGTCATTAGCACCACCTATAAATACTGATTTTTTGATAATTCCATTACAAAAATCTAAATCTATTTGGTCTGCAGAATTTTTATAAAATTGGAGATTCTCTAGATGGGTATTATTTGCATATTTGATATTTATACCATCATCTGCAGTGCCACCTTCAAAATAACTATTGTTTATTTTAACATTTTCAATGTGGTAGATAGATAAAGCCCCAGAAAAATAAATTCCATTAATAAAATGTTCATTACCATTTTTTATAATTAAATGATTAATTATGGTTTCTTTATTATTTGAATTTCCCACTACACCAATAACCCCAAATGGTTTATTTTCATGTAATGGGGAGATGGTAACTTTTAAATTTTCTTCACCCAAAATATATGTGGGACTATAACTTATGATTGATTTGTTTTCACTGAGAAATATTTTTACCCCACCTTTAATAATAAAATTATATCCTTGAGGAATTATTATATTTTCTTTGATTTGATAGGTTCCAGAAGTTAAAATAATATTTTCTTTATTTTCATAATTATCTTCTGTATCCTCAGAAAAGAACCAATTAATTGAATTATAGGTTTTAGAAAATGAGTCATAATCATAATTTTTTAAGTTTAAATAATTTTCATTATTATCTCCAATATTAAAATAAATATCATTAATTTCAATTTGTTGTTGTGATATTGAATTTTTAATGTTAAAATCCACATTAATTAATTTAATATTTTCAACGTCATTGAAAATTATTTCTACATTATAAGTTTTCTTTTTAGGATATAACTCATTATCTAAACCTGGGCTTAATTTTATTGTTTTCAAATCAGTAAGATTTACTTGGTTTCCATTGATAGATGTATTTAATACTTGGACCATATCATAATCACTTGAATTGATTTTTAATGTAATACTAGATGACATATTGTCTTTAAATTTCAACACCATATTATTGATAATTAATGGAGATAACGAATCAGGCATTATTTCTAGATTGATTTTATTAGATTCTTGTAATACATTAATATATACTTTGGAATATTCAAGGTTTTCTTTAATGAGTTTTAAATTAAACTTTATTGCATCTTCCATATCATGCATTCTTTTTCTTAACACATAGGTACTTATTTTATTTTTTTTGTAAGAGGGTACAAAATTAATAGATTCTTTAATTAAAGATTGAATATCATTTTCTATTGAATTATTTTTGATTGTTTCATATAAAATTTGATTTCTCAAATCCCTTATTTCTGGATCTTGTATTAATGAAGAGAAGATAGGAATTTTTTTGTTTTGATAATAGAATAAATTATGTTCAAATCCCCCCTTTTCTAATTTTAATTTTTGGATTGTTTCTGCGATTGGTATGGGTTCAAATTTACCATTTGTTGTACAATATTTTAAATTTAAATTATCTCCACTAATCATATGTGGGCTTCCAATAATTGTGTGGAATGCCTCAAACCTTGCTATCTCTTCTTTATTAACATATTCTAATAACTTTTGAGAATCATTTTGGTTATATGCATTATAAAATTCATTTAAACTATTCAATATTTTTTGTTGGTCTAATTCTGTTTTGATTTCTTTTGAATTGCTGATATCTGTGATAAAATATGTGATGTGGCCAGTGTTGTTAAATGGGCTATTATAATCATCACGGCCCTTAATTATAACACAATTAGATAGCTTGTTTTTTTCTAACATATCTTTATCAATATTTTCTTGTAATGAATATAACCCTTGTGGGACCCCATTTATTTGTAAATTAACTATATCTCTTTTTATGTTTAATTGGTTCAATTCTTTATTTATAATCTGAGAAATCATTTCACTTATAGTTCGATCTTCGAATATTGTTAAATGGAATGTTCTTACCCTACTTATTGAATCATTAATTATTTTTATTTTATAGGATTTTAAGTTACTTTCCCAGTGATTGGATCCATCACCTTTAATCTTAATTTTAATAGGGTATTTAGTATTATTATAAAAAAATGTTGCTTCCCTCCAGTTTTGGGGGACTAAGTACCCATTCTCCAAAGAAATTTTGGAATTTAAATCAATGTAATTTAAATCATTTGTAGATAATTTAATGTTATAAGTAGGTAAATCTTGGTTTATTAATGATTTCTCATAATAAATGGGGAGTATATTTTCCATTTCTAATAATAATGTATTTATTTTCTTAGGATTGATTTTAGAAGTAATGAAGTTTTTTAATGTCTCAAGGTTTACAGTAATTGTCGAACTTTTTGGATTGATTTTAAGGTTAATTGTATTTTGAGATATTATAACGGAAACTAATAATAATATGATAAAAATTAAGATCCCATACTTTATTTTAGTTTTATTCATTTTTATGCTATGATTAAAATTTAGCCTCATTTATCAATTTATCAATTAGAGTAATATATTTTTGGCTTATTTTATTAATATCAAATTGTTTAGATAATATATATCCTTTATGTTTTAATTCTTTCTGAAGGTCTTTATTCTTTAATAATTTGTTTATTTGATTAGAAATATCTAATGGGTTTTTGGGTAAAGCATATAAAATATTATTTTGGAAAACTAGTTTTAATTCTTTTAGTTTGCTAGTAATCACAGGAGTTTTACAACTTAAAGATTCTATTATGCAAGAAGGGTTAGATTCGGTGGAAGTTAATTGAGGGTAGGGTAAAACCACTACATCTGCAATGCTTAAAACTTCAATAATAGGGGTTTTAGCAGATAAAATCTTAATTCTATGTTTGAATATATGATTTACTAATAGATCCTGATATTTATTTTTGTGGGAATTATCGCTAGGGATTAAAATTAGATTAATGGTTTTATTTTTAACTAATTTAAATGCTTCAATTAAATATTCAACACCTTTAAATCTATTAAAATGACCATAATATAGGATTATTTGTTTATTTTGTAAACCATATTTTTGTTTTAATTCCTTTTTGTTTTTTAGGGATTTAAATTTTAAGGTATTTATTGGAGAATTGATTAGTGTAATTTTTGTTTTAATTCCTTTTTGTTTTAATTCATATTTTAAAGATTTATTTTGAACGATTATCAAATCTAGTTTATTTAATAACCACTTATATGTATAATTACCAAAGTCAGATTTACTTTTGAATACATGAATTGTTTTTGTATTTTTATTAAATAATTTGAATAGTAAAGTACGTATAACTAATAAATTAGAAGCGCTAAATCCAATAACTAAATCCAATTTAAGGTCATTTTTCTTTTGAAATTTATAATAGGATAAAAAAGAAGCAGTAAGGTGGGTTAATGTTGCATTTAGATATTTTAAGGGTCTAAATGATTTTGGAAATCCAGATATTTTAGAATATCGAATAATTTGTATATTCTTATAAATCTCCTTTTTCTTTTTTTTACGAATATTTCCTGTAAAAATATATGTATTATATAATTTAGCAAATTTTTCAGCTAGTAGTTTAGTTGTAATATTACTTGCTTCATTTCGGTCTATTTCAAAGGAAGTCGGTAGGATAGCTATATTATTTTGCATATAAAAATTAAATTCATAAGGTTTATATATCTTTTCTATTTGTGAATGAATAATGAAAACTCGCTTAAATTTTAAGACTAAGAAGGAATTTTTAACCAAATATGAAGCTATTGCAGAAGATTATGATTCTCAGAGATCAACAACTTTTGAGGACAAAAAAGTACTAAAAGAACAATTAAATATTATTAATCAAATTATTAAAAAAAATCAACCGAAGAAGATACTTGAAGCAGGTTGTGGTACTGGGAGAATTTTAATTCCTTTGACTGCTAATGGAAATAAAATCGATGGTTTTGATTTATCTAAAAATATGTTAAATCAATTATCTAAAAAAGATCCTAAAATTAGAACAAAAATTGGAGATATTGAAAAAATACCCTATAAATCAGATACTTATGATTTAGTTTATTCAATCACTGTTTTAATACATCTTACTAATTTTGAAAAAGGATTTAGGGAGATGTATAGGGTTGCTAAAAAAGGAGGTTTAGTAGTATTTGATTTACCCAATAAATGTTCATTTTGGACTAGGTTATCTTTATTATTTGATCCAAATAAGAAAAGAACTAGATTATATTCCTTGAAGGAATTAAAGGAGTATTTTAAGGGTTATGAATATCAAATCACAGGTATCTTTTCATATGCAAGAACTTTTTATAAAATACATGTCCTGAGATATATAATTAATTTTTTAGATAATTATTTAAAATTACCAATTAGTCAAAGAACACAATTCATAGTTATTGTTAAGAAGAACTAGCTATCTTATTGTATAATTTTTCATATTCTTTGA
>JAGLOT010000030.1 GCA_023137655.1 Nanobdellota archaeon
AATAATTAAATCTAATGCTTCTTCTGGTTTTTTAAGTGGTGGTGCAAATCCTCCTTCGTCACCCACATTAATTGAATCCTTCCCATGTTTTGATTTGATGATTTGTTTAAGATGATGATAAATTTCTGCTCCAATTTTTAAAGCCTCAGAAAATGTTTTTGCACCTACTGGCATTATCATAAATTCTTGAAATTCAAGTTCATTACCTGCATGAGCACCTCCATTAATAACATTGAAGGCAGGGATTGGTAATTTTAATTCTTTATTTCTGGCAAGCTCTGCAAGATGTTCATATAATTGTTTATCTTTAGATTTGGCACCTACCCTTGCAACAGCCAGACTTACAGCGAGAATTGCATTTGCACCTAATTTAGATTTATCTTCAGTTCCATCAATGTCAATCATCTTTTTATCTATTTCTCTTTGTTGCTCACAATCCATACCCTTAATCTCTTTTAATATTAAAGAAATATTTGCAATTGCTTTTTCAACCCCTTTCCCATTAAACTTTTTGAGATTATTATCTCTTAATTCTAATGCCTCATAGATTCCTGTTGATGCGCCACTAGGAACTGCAGCTCTTGAAAGGCCATTATCTGTAAATATATCCACCTCTATGGTTGGATTACCTCTACTATCAAGAATTTGCCTTGCTTTGATGTCTTTTATTTTTGCCATTTTTTATTCTTTATGGGAAAAGCTAAACCTGCAGAGTTTGTAGAACTCTAATGATTTTAGTCATTTTGTTTAACCAATATAAGTTGTATCTGTTTTTTCTTTTGTGGTGCCTTGAATATCTTCTAAATTTTCTTTGAGTTGTTTTTCAATTTTTCTTGATTCTGAATTTAATCTTTTGATATCTAAATTTAAACCTAATTTTTTATCTAGCTTTTTTAGAATTGCTTTTGCACCCTTAACACCTAGGTTAAGTGGATGATTATAAGTCTCAGCAAGAAGTACTGCTGCATCTATTCCTTTTTCGCCAGCAAAGCCAACTATTAATCCTGATGCACCAAATATTGGGCCTACAACGCCATGAATTTTAGTTTTAATTTTAAGTTCTTTATATTTGTCCATAACTTTTTTAGAATGACTTGTGCAATAAACCTTAGGATTTTTTACTTCCTTATTTAACCCTATTCCCCCAAGAGTTATAATTTCTTTAATGCCTTGTTTTTTGGCAAAATCAACAACAAAACTTGCAAACTCATGGGATGCTGCATTTTCTGTTGGTTGAGTATCTCCGCCAAGGAGTAAAATGTCTGGTTTTCTTCCTTTGGTTTTTTTCAAATAAATTTTAATTTTAGGCATCTCTACCAAATGATTTTCATTAACAAATACCATATTTGGCATATCAAATGAACTTAATTCATAAATACTTTTAGCATGTAATTCATCAATAAGAAAATCAACAACTAATTTGCCCACATTACCAATTCCTGGTAATCCTTCTATAAGAACTGCATTCTTAAATTCAATATTTTTTTTAAGTTTTTTTATTTTCCAGGACATTTTATTGTTTAATCAAATTGTTTTTATAAATTTATCTTACCACTTAAAGAAGGTTTTCCTTAATTAAGTCTTGTTTTTTCGCTTGCCTTCTATAATCTGCATATTTATCTATTGGAGAATACTTTGCAGGTTTAGGCATTATAGTCTGCTTATTACATTTAGGACATTTTTCCTTTAATGTATAAGTTTTACAAAAAGAACATTTCATAATATGTTTCATATTTTATGATACACCTATTTTTTTCTAATAAATTCAGCTTCGCCTTTTTTTGATCCCATATATTCAATAACTGTTTCAGTTAATTCTTTTAATATGGCTTCTGCCTCATGGTAATCTGGGGCTTTAATTAGGACCCCATATTTTCCAGCAGATTCATAATTAATTTCAGCGTTTGAATTTGAATTTTGTGCGATTTTAAGTGCTTCTTTTATGGTATTAATTCCATCACCTGTTTTGATGGACATATGAAATTTACCTTTGATTTCAACTTCTGGAGGTTTAATTCTTAACTTAATAACCTCAGTTATTTCATCTGCTAATTTTGGATCAATGCCCAAGGTTTCTAAATCAAGTCCTTGGTTTATTACATCTTCAAAACAGGAATATAAAGTCATATATTTTTCAAAAACTTTATCAGTTACAAGATTGTATAATTCTTTAAGATCTTTTTTCTGTTTTCGTGCAATAAATTCTATTATTTTTTCAGCGAGAATTTCTTGTTTAATTTCATTTCTTTTAATTCTTTTTTGGCCTTCATTTGCCCTTCTTAGAGACAGATCAATGTGACCTCTTTGTGGATTAATTCTTAGAACTTTACAAATAACTTTTTTACCTTCTTTAACATAGTCCCTTATGTTTCTAATTCTTCCAGGTGCTATTTCAGAAATGTGAATTACTGCAGTTCTATCAAATTCATCTAAATTACAAAAAACAGAATGCGGAAATACTTGAGTTACAGTGCATAGAACAAGTTCGTCTTCTTCAGGTAAACCATTTCTACGATAAAGCATTTATTCTAAAACCTCTAGGATTCTGGTTTTAACATCTGACTTTCCGCCAGTTGGTTCTGCTAGTGGTTCATTGCATACTAAGCAATTTATTTTTGTTGAAGATTTTCCGAAGATTATCTGTTCATTTTTACATTTTGAACATCTAACTTTTATAAATTTTGCTTTGCTATTCATTTTATTGATTCAACTCTACTTTTTTAGCTCTGATTCCAGATTTTGGAGCGTGCATTTTACTACATGCTTTACATTTATACCTAAAATCTGCTTTTTTGCTGGTTTTTTTACCAGTCATTTTGAACTTTGATATTGCTTTCTTACTATATCTTCCTAAATTACCTATACCTCTTGCTAACCCTCTTCTTTTAGCCCTTTTCTTACTGCCATATCCCATTGGATGTGTGCTTCCAGGAGATCTTCTTTTAGCTAAGGTTACTGTATGTTCATTATGCAATTTACAATGTGGGCATAATCTTTTGATAATTTTGGGTTTTTTCATCGTAAGTTTATTGAGAATTTAACCGATTTATAAAGGTTTCGAAAGTCATAGACCCCCTAAACCGTTAGACATACTCACTTGACTTCATAGGTATAAAGATTTCGCTTTTATCTCATCATTATAAGTATAAAGGTTTCGCTTTTATCTCATCATTATAGGTAAGAAGACAAAGTCTTCATTGGTATAAAGATTTCTCTTTTTATTCGAGTATTTTAGCCTGTCCTTTCTCTATTAATATGTTTGCGATTTCTTTAGGGAGGAATTCTTCAGAATTTTGATCAAATGGGCCATAAACTTCTAGTTCTCTACCCACAAATTGGGGTACGTCATGTAAGAATAGCACTTTAATATCTTCTGTTGGGATGTTATTATCTAATTCTTGTCCCTGTTCTACGTCTGATTGAAGTTGAGTGTTTTCTGCGGTTTGGGTGTTTTCTGATGGTTGAGTCTCCCCTTGTTCTTGATTCTCTTCTGATTCTGGCAGATATTGGGGGTGTTCTTCTTGTTCATCATTAGGTGTTTGCCCCCCTGAAAAATTGCCTTCTGCTGATTGGGTTTCTTGCTCTGGAAGAAATTGATTATCTGTACAATTTTGATTTCCACTAAGATGTGTTGGCTGTTTGCCTTCAAGAAGATTGTTTAATACCTTAACCCTAAATTGCCTGAATAATTTGATTGATTTATTGAATAGTTCCAATTCATAATCCAACATGCTATCTGTATTGCCTATTGGAGCATTTATCATTGCAGTATCTAATGCAACCTTAATAAGTTTCTTTTCCCGTCTATTATAGAGCTCTTTTAGTATTTTTCTTATGCTTAAAAGGTCTTCAGCTGTCTTTTCCTGATCAATAATAGAAAAAGAGTTTTGTATTTTCTTGCTTTCCTCTAATATATTGAATTTATCATTAAGATACTCCATGGTATCTTGGAAGAATCCCTCTGGTAATGACTGTAGGCCCTCATTATTCTTTTCTCTTCTCAGTATATCAAAGAGTGTTTCATAAGTTATTTTGACTTCTTTTTCAGACATTTAATTCCCCCAATTTAAAGAATAAATATGAGTTTATAAATATTCTTACTCTTGAGTTTATTTTAAGATATCCACTTTTTTATTGTTGATTTTATTAAAAATAAAACAAAAAGTATATATTGTAGTATTTATTTATGTTAATATTATGGTATTCAAAATTGGAGTAGATTTAAGCGACAAGGAAATAAAGGCAGGCCTTGTTGATACAAAAGGTAAAATTGTCAAGAAAGTTATTGTTAATACAGAAGCAGATAAAGGTAAGGAAGTTGTTCTTGAAAATATCTATAAAGCAATTAGCTTATTATTAAATTTTAAAGCATTTAGAAAAACGCCCCCTATTGGTGTTTCTTTTCCTGGGTTATTAAACTCTAAAACTAGAGCTATTGAACAAATACAAAGTTTACCTCTTAGAGGGGTTAATTTAAGAAAACTTTTGAAAAGTAAATTTAAAACTGAAGTGGAAATTGAAAATGATGGAAACTGTTTTGTTCTTGGTGAACATAAATTTGGTGCTGGTGTAGGTCTCAAACATATAATTGGGATTACTTTAGGTACTGGTGTTGGTGGCGGAATTATAATTAATAAGGCACTTTATGAAGGTAATAATGGTGGTGCAGGCGAATTTGGGCAAATGACCATCAAATTTAATGGAATGATTGCTAATTGTGGGAACGATGGGAGTGTAGAGGAATATATCTCCAGACGAGGAATAATGAGATTAGCAGAATCATTTGGTATGAGAAATATTAATAATGTTGATGAAATTAATAAAAAAGCAGTTAAAAATGATGTTAGCTCTATGAGTTTATTGCGAGAAGTAGGTGTTTATTTAGGTATTCATGTTTCTAATTTAATTAATGCTTTTGATCCTGAGAAGGTAATTGTAGGTGGGGAATTTATTAGCCTATGGAATTTCTTTAGTCCACATATGAAAGATGAGATTAAACAAAGAGCTATTTTTAAGACAAATGTTGTTAAAGCAAAATTAGGGGCCAATTCTTTAGTTATTGGCGCTAGTTGTTTAGTTTAAGAATCTTATTTTCCAGATAATATTTGAACTATTTTATGGTGGTCACTATCTTTAATATCAAATGCATTATAACCCACATTTGCACCCTCTAAAATTGCCTCAGTTCTATGGTATAATTCATTATTAACTGGCACAATCAGAGGTTTTTGTCCTTCTACACCTATTTGTTCTTCAACAAGTTCTGTTAATCCAGAATATTCTCTTGTAGGTCCTTTTTCTAAAGTGTGTGTGCTCTGATGCACTGTAGATGGTAATGGTAGTTGTTTATTCTTAACACAAGTAACTATTCTATAAACTCCACGCCCTATAACAATTAATCTTTGTCCTTCACCACAATGCTCTTTGAGTGTAGGGTTATCTTCTGCAATATCATAAGAGAGTAAATCAATTGCCTTCCCTAAATCTTCCTCTGTAGTTGTTGGATTCAAATTTTCTGATATCATAATATAAAAGTTTAATTAATTCTTTATAAATATTTCTATTATGACTACTATAAGATGATAACTAACTCTAGAAAACTTTTATATATGGTTTATTTGTTAATTGAACTCATGGGGCTATAGTGTAGCTTGGCCATCACACCAGCTCGGGGTTCCACGAGAAGGCAAGGATTGCTATCTGTGAAATGGAAAGCTGGTAACCCGTGTTCAAATCACGGTAGCCCCGCTTATTTTATGGAAATAGGATTGAACAAAGTAAATCCTATTACTAATCTCGTTCTCCAGAAGCGAAATTCTGGGTTTGAATCACAGTAGCCCCACTCTTTTTAAAATAAAAGAAAAATACTTAAATCTCCTTATTTTTATTTTTATTTATGGCAAGAAATATTGAGCTTTTAGATCCAAAATTCGGTGTAGAATGGAGGGATAGAAACAGAAAATGGAGAATTAAAAAAATTCTTAAATATTTAAATGACGAAGAATTAGTGCCAAGTTCTATAGAGGAATTACAAAAAGTAAAATTAATTTTAGATCATTTAAGACAATATAATGAAGATTCAAATAAAGCATTTAATTTTAATTGGACTATTGATAAAATTAATGCCCTCATTTCAAATGTTTTAGGAAATGTTGTTAGAACAAAAGATATTGCAGGTACAATAATCCATTATACATCACATAAAAATTGGAAACTAATTAAAGAATCAGGATTTTTACTCGCAAAAACACGCCCAAATGAAGCTTCTGATATAGTAAAATTATCACCTAGAGTAAGTTCTATTGTTCAAAATGATGCTTATCTTGTAGGTATACCTGGTGGTGCCGAAGATAATTGGAAAAAATATAAGATGATGGAAAGTCTTCGTGGCCATACAGGTGGAGAAGTTATATTAAGGGTTCAAATATTAAATCCCTCAATGTCTTTTGTAAGAGATCATATATATTTTTCTGATAAAAGATTAATAGATAAATATGGAGAAGAATTCTATAAAAATATGGGCAAGCTTCCAGATGATGACCCTCGAATAATTAAAGAAGCCCAATTATATCTAGAATCAACTATTCCTTTAAATGAATATAAGGGAAATTATTCTGTGCCAGAAATTTGGTTAGCACAAACAACTCCAATAGATAAATTAACAAAACTATAATTTTCTATCTTATAAAAATTTAAATAAAAAAGGAGATGAAAATGTTGAGCTCAAAAGAAATAATGGATCTGGACAACAAGTATGGCGCACACAATTATCACCCCCTTCCTGTTGTAATAGCAGAAGCAGAAGGTGTAATGGTAAAAGACCCTGAAGGTAGAGAATATTTTGATTTTCTATCAGCTTACTCAGCTGTGAATCAAGGTCACAGAAACCCAAAAATCATCAATGCTTTGATGGAACAAGCTAACAAATGTACTTTGACTTCAAGAGCATTCCATAATGACGTAATGGGAAAATTCCTTAAGAAGCTTTGTGAATTTACAGGTTA
>JAGLOT010000031.1 GCA_023137655.1 Nanobdellota archaeon
CAAAGGTTTCATAATCCATAAATAGGTTAACAGTTTCACCGTTACCATTTACATCATTAACCCATCTTGCAAATTTATCTGCAGTTAAAGGATATCCCATCCAATTTTTATCTGAGAATCTAAATGCAACATCATCACTTAATCTATAATTTTTTAATAATAATTTAATTTTCTTAGTACCTACAGCACCATATAGGAAATTAGGTGATCTCCATCCTAATATATAGTCAGCCCCCTCTGCTAACATTCCCTTATATCCTTGTTCTTCCATATAACAGGCCATTTCATTATTGCATGTAAGTTCAGTATTCCTAAATATTTTAGGAACTACACCAAAGATTTCTTTGATCTTCTTAGCATGCATTTTAACTTGCTCATCAAATTCTTTTTTAGAGTATAAATAAGCTAAACTGTGATAATAAGTCTCACCAAGAATTTCAACACATCCTGTTTTAACTAATGCCTTAAAACTTTCCAAGACTTCAGGACAATATCTCTCAAACTGTTCAATTGCAGTTCCACTTATGGAGTAAGCAATCTTAAATTGGCCCTTATGTTTTTTAATCAGTTCAAGCATAACTTTATTTGCAGGCAAATAACATTTCATAGCAACTTTCTGCATAATTTCTCTGTTTTTAATTTCATCAAAATAGTCTTTTTTCTTACCGATATCAAAGACACTATACTTTCTAATCCTATAGGGCTGATGTACTTGAAAATAAAAACATATACTTACCATTATCTAATCACCTGTGAATATGCATCCACACATTTTTGTGCAGGACTTTCCCAACCTAAACTCTCCATTTCAACTAATCCATTCTGGCTCATAGTTTCTTTTAGTGGTGTGTGTCTAATAACACTAACAATCTTATTTGCCATTTCATCAATATCCCAGAAATCTACTTTTAAGGTATTTCTAAGAACTTCAGAACAGCCAGATTGATTTGATATAATGGCAGGTGTTCCTTTATACATTGCCTCTAATGGTACAATACCAAAAGGTTCAGATACAGATGGCATTACAAAAACATCTGCCATACTAAATAGTTCCTCTGCTTGTTCTCGAGTATAAAATCCTGTAAATAAGAATTTATCAGCCATACCCATTTCAGCAGATTTGTTAATCATTCTATTAAGCATATCTCCAGAGCCAGCCATAACAAATTTGACTTTATCTTCATGTTCCAGCACTTTTTTAGCCGCATCAAGGAAAAATTCAGGGCCTTTCTGTAGAGTAACACTTCCAGCAAAAAGAACTAATTTATCATCATTTTTCTTTGCAAATGTCTTTCTTTGAGGTTTTTCCATGGTTACCCTTCCATTATGTACTACTTTAATTTTATTTGGATTAATGAAATATCTCTGAGAAAGATTATTCTTCATGAACTCACTAACTGTTATTATCAAATCAGCCTCATCCATGCCATTCTTTTCAATAGCATAAATATCTGGATTTGCACCTAAACCACCTGATTTATCGAATTCTGTAATATGGACGTGGGCAATAAATGGCTTTCCAGTTGCTTTTTTCAATGCAATTGCCGCAGGAAATGTTGTCCAATCGTGAGCATGAATTACATCAAAATCTTCATTTAGGCCAATAAGTTTAACTTTTTCAGCAAATCTATATACTTCTTCCAATAGATTTTCACCATATAATTTTTTCATAAATCCTTTTCCAGAAGGATTTTTCTGTCTCATTAACTCTTGAATTTCTTTAAGTCTTTTTGAATAGGATTGCACAGAATCATATGCCTTAAACAGGGTATTGATTTGATGGATTTTTATTTGAGATTCACTTATCAAATTATTTGCAATTAATAACCTAACATGACTTTTTGCATTAACTTCCTCTGGCCCAAATGGCATTACATAGGTAATGTTAATATCATCTCTTTGAGCCATTGCTTTAGTTAGCTCATAACATACCATACCAGCTCCACCAGCAAAAAATGGAGGGAACTCCCAGCCTAACATTAATACTTTCAATTTTATCAAATCCTTCTTTTTTGAATATAAAGATTATTCAGGATAATCTTTTTTTGTCGAATATTATCTAATTAAAGCTAATACTATCTAATTAGTACTAAATATCAATTTCTACTATAAAAACTTTCCCCCACCATTAGGGGGTAAATACACCAAATTAAACAACATTTCCTAAAACACCAAATAGAAACATATTTATATCATATATTGGTATAATATGACACAAAGTAGTATACTTTTAGGATAACATGTTAGACGCCCTAGATGAGAAGGAAAAAAGGATTATCAAAGAACTAGTAAAAAATCCAAGAATTTCTGACAATCAAATATCTAGGATAACCAAAATTCCACTAAAAACAGTTAATAGAAAACGTAAAAATTTAGAGGAAAAAGGACTAATTGCATATGAAGTCCACTTAGATAATTCAAGATCTGGAACTAATATCTTCACTTCAAAACAGATGTATACTATAACATTTAGAAAGGGAATAACTAGGGCTAATTTCTTGAATTTTGCAAAACATTATGATTTTGCCAATCTTTTCATAAAACATTGTTCAGAAATATTTGTTGGTGAGCAAGACGGATGTCTTAAATTAATTCTTTTCATAGAAAGTTATCTTGCTACAGATATCATTGAAATTTTTAATGCTGATTATTTTAATAAATTTGAATCTTATTTTGGTAAGGGATGTATAGGGGATGTAAATGTAATAACAATTAACAATCAATTACAATCATTTCACAATTATTTTCCCCATATTAATGTCAAAGAGGGCAAATTAAAGCCATCTTGGACTAACATCTTCATTTATTAATCAGACAATAGATTTAAATATGAATCACTATTCTTATACTCTATAAAGGGGTGTATTATGCAGACAAAGGCAGATTATCTATTCGAATCTTCATGGGAAGTATGCAATAAAGTAGGCGGCATATACACTGTTGTTAAATCTAAAGCAAAATTACTAACTAAATTATACAAGAATTACTTTCTTATCGGACCTTATTTTGAACATAGTGCAAAGATAGATTTTACACCAAAAAGGGCACCCAAAATTCTACAACCAGTATTTGATGATTTAAAAAATCAAGGCATAATTTGTCATTTTGGTGAATGGAACATAAAAGGTGAACCCAATGTTATTCTAATTGAAAGTTCTGCTTTAAAGAATCAAAAAGATTACTATAAAGGAGAATTCTGGAATAAATTCCAGGTGGATTCTATGGGTTCTGGTTGGGATTTTGAAGAACCTATGCTCTGGTCCATAGCTGTTGGGATGTTATTGGAAAGACTACCTCAAGCACTAAATTCAGACAAAATAGTGGGCCATTTCCACGAATGGTTAGCAGGTTTCACATTATTATACTTAAAACTAAAAAATTCCCCTGTAAAAACAGTTTTTACAACACATGCAACAATGCTTGGAAGAAGTATTTCAGGTTCAGGACAAAATCTATATGGTATATTAAATAAAATTAATCCAGAACAAGAAGCAAGAAATCAAGGTGTTATGAATAAATTTAGTACAGAAAGGGCATGTGCAAACAATGCAGATGTTTTTACCACAGTTTCTGAAATCACAAGCATGGAAGCTGAAAAATTACTGGGTAGAAAGGCAGACGTTCTATTATTAAATGGGCTAGATAGTTCACAATTTCCAACATTTGAGCAAATCTCAATTAAACATCAGAAATCAAAGGAAGCAATTCATGAATTCCTAAGTTATTACTTTTTTCCATATTATTCATTTGATTTGGATAATAGTTTAAATCTATTCATAAGTGGAAGATTTGAATTTAAAAATAAAGGATTAGACATATTAATCAAATCATTAGCAAATATCAATAACCAATTAAAGAAAAATAAGTCAAAAAGAATGATTAATGTATTCTTTTGGATACCTAGGGATGTTAATTCAACAAATTTGTCTTTATCTGATTCTAAAGCAAATTATATTCAATTAAGAGAATATATTGAAGACCATTCTAGTGAAATTATAGATAACATCAAAGATAATTTCTTGACATCACCACTAAAAGACCTATCAAAATCAAATAAAATCAAATGTACTCTGTTTGATAAAGAATTTATATCTCAAATTAAGAATATGAGGTTAAAATTCAGTAAGGATGGCAATCCATTATTATGTACACATGCCCTTCCAAATGAACATTTAGATCCTATATTAAACATGTTTAAGGAAAATGGGCTTAATAATAAACAACATGATGTTGTAAAAGTCATTTATTATCCAATTTACCTTACAGGTGTGGATGGATTACTTGATTTAAAGTATTATGATGCAATTCTTGGATGTCATCTAGGCATATTTCCTTCATCCTATGAGCCTTGGGGTTATACCCCTTTAGAAAGTGCTGCATTAGGAATTCCTGCAATAACCACAAATTTAGCAGGGTTTGGAAGATTCATAAATTCACATAACAAAAAAGGTGGAGTCTATGTTCTTGAAAGATACAATAAATCAGATGATGAAGCCACAAAAGAACTAGCCAAATTAATACTTAAATATTATAAATATAGTCCAAAGGAAAGGGTTCAACAGAAAGTTGAAGCTAAACATCTTGCTTCTTTAGCAGATTGGAATACGTTCATAGAGAATTATGTTGAAGCACATAATCTTGCACTTTCAAAAAATCAAGAGAATTAATAATCAAAATGCCTATAATATCACACGAACTTGGTAATCTAAAACTAAGCAAACAAGTAGAAAATGTATCTTTTCTAATTTCAAATAAATTTGGTTCATTTTTCTCTTTAGGGGATAAAGAAAATGTTTCTAGATATCAAGGCCTTAATATTTGTAAAAATGGACAAATACATAAAATTATTGATAATATTTCAACAAATAAAGATATCCTAAAAATTGTTAATTCTGGACAATTAATTGAAAGACATTACAATAATGCATATGAAGAATTCTTCATGCCAAATAAAAAAGATATTTTACTTTATAGTTCAAGAAATATTAATGAAATAAAACTAACTTTAGATATGAGGAAGATATTTGATTACGACGACAAAAATAGGAATTATACAATTGAAAAAGAATCTGGTTGTATTCTTATAAGCTATAATAAAAATAATTATAATATGTTTCTTGCTATTGCAACAAATGGATTGAAATTTGCTAAAATTGATAATTGGATTAAAAAAGATTATATTTATGATGCAAAAAGAAATTCTCAACCAGGTTCATTATATGTTTATGAAGCAATTAATATTGCATTAAAACAAAAATCATTTATTTGTTTTGCTGCTTCAGATGATAAGGATGAAGCAATTACAAGATCACTATTTTCATTAAAAAATATTGAAGAATTAAAAGAAGAACCAATTATACCTAAACTAAAAATTAAAGATAAAGAATTAATGCTTGCCTATCATTCTTGTGTAAACTCATTAAATATGCTTGCAAAAGACAATGGAATCTTTGCAGGATTACCGTGGTTCTTTGAATATTGGAGTAGAGATGAAGCAATTTCATTAAAGGCATTGGTTCTTGAAAAATTAGATTACAAAAAAATAATCAATCGTTCCCTGCAAGGATTAGATAATAATGGATTGATGAAAGATATATCTACATTAGAAAGGCAAAATGCAGATGGTTTTGGTTGGTTAATAAAAAGAATTTCAGAATCCCCATTATCTCATAAAGAATTAAAATTAATAACTGCTAGAACTATCCATCAGGTAGATAATCTTGCTGATTATTTTACAAAGAATAATCTTGCCATTAGTTATAATCATCAAACCTGGATGGATTCTACAAATAGAAATGGTGCAAGAATTGAAATTCAGGCATTAAGATTAGTTGTTTATCAATTCTTATATGATATGACTAAACATGAAAAATATCTTGCATTAATCAGTATGTTAAAATCTCAAGTAGTTGAAGATTTCTGGCAAAAGCCAATTTTAGCAGATGGTTATGAGTTTTTCCAAGCAGATTTAACTGTAAGGCCAAATGTTTTCCTGGCATATTACCTTTACCCTCAATTATTATCTAAAAAAGATTGGGAATTATGTTTTGATAATGCATTAGATAAACTATGGTTAGAATGGGGTGGATTATCAACAATTGATAAAAATAATATGTATTTCCATCCAGAACATTCAGGTGAAAAAGCAGATAGTTATCATGCAGGAGATTCCTGGTATTGGATAAATAATATTGCTGCTTTATGTTTACATAGATTGAATAAGAAAAAGTATAAGAAATATATTAATGAAATAATTAAAGCTTCTGTTAATGATATATTATATCAAGGTTTTATTGGCCATCATTCAGAAGTAAGCCCTGCTTCTCATCAGGAAGCATTTGGATGCTGGGCACAGGCCTGGAGTGCTGCTATGTTCATTGAACTAATGCACGAAAAGAATAAGTTATTCTAAAAAACAAACTTTTATTAAATAAATATAACAATTTAACCTTATGAATATAGAAACTGAAGTTAGAAGTCTGATATCAAAAGAAAAATTCGAAGAATTGCTAGATTTCTTTAAACAAAATGCTGAATTTAAAAAAGAAGATTATCAAGAAACATTTTATTTTGATTGTAAAGAAGATTTAAGAATTCAAAGAAACAATTTCTATTCTAAAATTTGGATGAAAAAAGGTAAAATTCATGACCCTCATAGAGAAGAAATTGAGGTTAAATTTGATAAAGATGAATTTGAGAATCTAGAAAAATTATTCCTTTCTCTTGGTTATAATATTGAAATTAAATGGTTTAGAAAAAGATTTGAATTTGAGTGGGAGGACGTCGTTGTTTGTTTAGATTTTACTAAAGGCTATGGTCACATTATTGAATTAGAAAAAATGTCTTCTGTAGAAAACCAAGAAGAAGAATTTAAGAATCTTAAACAAAAACTAGAATCTTTAAATATTAAAATTACTCCTAAAGAGGAGTTTCAAAAAAAGT
>JAGLOT010000032.1 GCA_023137655.1 Nanobdellota archaeon
AATCCAATTGTTAAAAAGATTTATGCAGAATGTTTGGGCGAACCATTAAGTGAGAAAGCCCATAAACTCTTACATACAACTTACACTAAAAGGAGTAAATTTTAAAATGGATATAGACTTTAGCAAGATGCATGTAGCTTACTTCAGTATGGAGATAGGCATAAGTGCAGATATCCCAACTTATTCTGGTGGATTAGGAGTTCTAGCAGGCGATACACTAAGAAGCTGTGCAGACCTAGAATTACCAGTAATTGCAACAACATTGCTTTACAAAAAAGGTTATTTCAAACAAGAAATAAAAGATGGAAACCAAATTGAATTAGAAGATAAGTGGAATCCAGAAGAATTTACAGAATTATTACCCAATACAATAACAATTAACATAGAAGGAAGAGAAGTAAAAATACAGGCCTGGTTATATAAAAATAAAGGTGTAACAGGACATATAAATCCAATAATTCTTTTAGATACAGACATAGAGGGAAATTCTGATTATGATAGAACATTAACTCAACAATTATACGCTAATGATAAAAAATACAGATTAGCACAAGAAATGGTTTTAGGTATTGGTGGAGTAAGAATGCTTGAAAGTCTTGGCTGTGATAATATTGAAAAATACCATATGAATGAAGGACATTCTGCTTTACTTGTTTTAGAATTAGCAAGAAAATTACAGGGTGATGATATTATTCAAAAAGTAAGAGACAAATGTGTTTTTACAACTCATACTCCAGTTCCTGCGGGTCATGACCAATTTGATAAAGAATTAGCTTTACCAATGATAAAAGAATACTTGCATGACGATTTAGAAGAAGATATTTTCCACGAAGGTAAATTAAACATGACTCATGTTGGTTTAAGATTCTCAGAATTCATTAATGGAGTTGCAAAGAAACATGGTGAAGTTTCAAGAACTATGTTCCCAGGTTATCATATTGACTCAATAACAAATGGGGTTCATTCAGCTTTCTGGACAGCAGAACCTTTTCAAAAATTATTTGATAAACACATCAAAGGTTGGAAACAAGATTCTTTTAGTTTAAGATATGTATTACAAATTCCAAGAGAAGAAATCTGGGATAGTCATCAAGAATGTAAAAGAAATTTGATTAAATTTATTAAAGAAAAATATAATGTTGAAATGCAAGAAGAAGTTCTTACTATTGGCTTTGCCAGAAGGGCAGCAACATATAAAAGAGGAGATATGTTATTTTATAACATAGATCGAATTAAGAAAATAGCAGAAGGTTGCAAAGGCTTACAAATAGTATTTGCAGGAAAGGCCCACCCACAAGATACTCAAGGAAAAGATATTATTAGAAAAATAATTTGGAATATGGGTGAAGTAAGAAATAAAATAAAAGTTTGTTATATTGAAAATTATAATATTCATATTGCTAAAAAATTAATTCCGGGAGTTGATGTTTGGCTAAATACACCAGAAAGACCCAAAGAAGCATCTGGTACATCAGGAATGAAAGCAGCACATAATGGAGTTCCACATTTCTCAATATTGGATGGATGGTGGTTAGAAGGCCATATTGAAGATTTAACTGGTTGGAGTATTGGTGAACATCCACAAGAAACAAGAGAAAATAGAACAGATTTAGATTCTGAAAGTTTATATGATAAATTAGAATATGTTATTGTTCCTGAATATTATCAACACAGAGAAGACTGGATTAATATTATGAAACATTGTATTGCAATTAACGGCAGTTTCTTTAATACTCATAGAATGGTCCAACAGTATGTTTTAAATGCCTATTTTAAGTAATTAAGAAAAAAATAATAAAAAAGAAAATCTAGCTTTCCCAGACTTGAACTCCATCAAAGTCAAACCTAAATCTATCAACCTTAACGCCTGCTTTTTCCAAAGCCCTAATAGCTTGTTCTCTTTTCTTATTATCACAATAGAACAACATACTACCACCAGCTCCAGCACCTAATACTTTAACAGCCCTTACACCGTTTTTCTTGCCTAAAGCAATAAGTTTCTTCATCTTATCATTAATAATGCCATCTGCTAAATTTCCCCTATTTTTAGTCTCTTCACCTAACAAATAAACAAACTTATCAACATCACCTTTTTCCATAGCCTTAGCCATATCTAAAGTAACTTTCTTAAGATTCTTAAATGCTGTAACAACTTTCTTCTTCCCTTGAACAAAATTATTAACCATAGTTAAATTTACATCACTAGAAATCTTTCTAGTTCCAATATAACCAATAATCATATCTCTTTCAACTTCTTTAACAAAATGGTCTGGAATTTTCAAAACTTTCACATCAACTTTAATATTATCCATAGTTCCACTATATTTAAGCAATTTAACTCCAGGATAATCAGCCCCATATTCATCTTGCTTTCCATTGCCTCTGAAACCCATTTCTTTAATTTCAACTTCACAACCAAGTTCAGCTATTTCTTTATGATTTAACTTTTTGCCTTGAGCTTTTCTAATTGCAGCAATCATTGCAACAAGAACTGCAGAACTACTACCCCTACCAGACTGTTTTGGACTATCATTAGAAGTATAAATATTCCAATTACCTTTTAACTTACAAACTTTAATAGCTGCTTTTAATAAATCTAATTGGCCATTATATTTGATGTTTTCCCAATCAGAAAAACTTGTTTCTTTATCTAAATCAAGAGATTTAATTGTAATCCCTTTTTTCTTTCTTTTTTCTAATGTACAATAAGCATATTCCCTTATTGAAGTATTAAGTGTTACACCTTTCATAGGTATTGCTACAGGTGGAATATCTAATGTTCCCCCTGCTAAATCTGCCCTTTCTGGTGCTCTTGAATGTATTCTTTTTTTAGTAATTATCATCTTTTGCGAACCTCTTTATTATTTAATTAATTTTTTAAATTCAATTTCATACTTGTCAGGATTATTTAACATATCATACTTCTCAGGCTTTTTAACAAAGTCTTCATAAATATTCTTACATAAACCAAATTCTTTCTTGTTCTTTTTTAGCCTAAGATAAGGCAAATTCTTATAACTTGGATTCTTGATAAATTTACCTTTACCCCCTTCAATAATATAATAATATCCGGCTCCATGTTTCTTAATAATGTCTTTATAGATAGAACTAAAACTATTACTTACTAAATTACACATAATTAAAACTTTTTTAGAAGGATTAATTGTAATATGACCATAATTTGGTGGAACAATAATAATATCTCCTTTCTTACCTTTAATTGCAATTGCATCTACAATTTTACTACCCTTTTTATTCTGAATTAAAAATATTCCTTCACCATGAAGAACTTCATAAATTTCAGGGTAAGAAATTCTTTTCCCTTTCAGATGTGGATGATAATGACCTAAAGTTTTAACTTCTTCCTTACCAAATTTATGTGGTGGAATAACAGTTATATCATATCTAACCTTATTCTTTCTAAATTTAACTTCATCTTCTTTCAAATGGACATCCCTATACATGTAATAAATTGGAATATTTTTCTTAACCTTAGAAATTAAAACTTTACTTTCATCTTTTAATTTTCTTATCCCTGGTTTAGGTAATTTAATAACATTAGAACTTAATTTATCATTTTTCCAAACCAACCCAAATACTTTTATCATATTAGTGTAGCTGCCCCAAGTAAAGCCTCTCTTTGAACTTTACTTACTTTAATATCTACTTTTGCCATTGATTTTTCCTTAATGACTTTCTTTGCTTCCTTAAGCATATAAGGTGCACTATCTCTTAAACCGCCACTAATAATAATAGCATCAGGATTTAATATGTTAACAATAGAAGAAAAACCAATTCCAAGATAGCCACTAATTTCAGATAAAACCTTTCCTGCTTTTTTATTTCCTTTTTTTGACATATTAACAAGTTCAAAAGCCTTATACTCTTTACCCATTATTTTTTTAGACAATTTAACCAATGCCTTACCAGAAGCCATTGCTTCAAAACAGCCTTTATGACCTAAACCACATTTCTGTTTTGAATCTGAGAGTGGAATATGTCCAATTTCACCAGCAGAACCTTTTGCATTGTATAATTTTTTATTAATGATTATGCCGCCACCAATTCCAGTGCCAAGAGCAACTAAAACAAAATTATTGTAATCTTTACCATGGCCGTAATGTAATTCTGCTAGTGCAAAACAATTTGCATCATTCTCAACCTTAACTTTAATTTTTAATTGTTTACATAAATAATCTTCAAGATCAAAATTTCTTAAGGGTAAATTTGGTGGATTTAGAACTGTTCCATTATGCACAGCACTTGCAACACTAACACCTAATCCCTTAACTTTATTCTTACCAATAACCAGTTTAACATTCTGAACTAATTTAGTTAAAAATTCTTTTTTAGTCTTAGGTGTATGATACTTAAAACTTCTAATTATCTCACCTTTTCTTTCAATACCAATTTCTGTTTTGGTTCCGCCAATATCAACTACTGCCTTAATAAGAATCACCTCGGAGAATATAATTTGTTATCACCATCTTATAGATTTAATTTACATTATTAGCTTTAAAAACATTTCGTTTTAGAAGACAAAAATCTTCAAAGTTCATTCAAAAGAGCAAGCCCTTTAGAGTTTACTCCATGATTTCGTAAACTCATAAATTCATAAACTAAAACAGCTATAATTTTTGCAATAAGTCTAATGACCCAATATCAAATTTAGAAAATGCAAACCATTTCTTGCCCAAATCTTTCAAAGAAGCACCAAAATGATAAACTTCTCTATCTATTATCAAAAATCTATCGTGAGACTTAGCAAATTTATTAATCTTAATCTCAAAATATTGTTCATTAAACTTTTTTAAGCCTAATCGTAATTTATCTGTAATTTTATTCGTGTAAATAATAACTTTAACACCCTTCAATGTGGAAAATAGTAATAATGTATTATTATCAATATAATTGTCAATTAATATTACCTCATTTTTAGCTGAATTAATCAAATCAGAAACAAATTTGTGTGCATCAAAAATTTGTCCATCAAAAAATATGCCTTGTTTGGGTTCATGATTTTCCAATGCATCAAAAACTTTGTTAAAATTTACATTTGTTTTTTCTTCAAAATTAATCTGTTTTCTTTCAATACTCTCCAATCTTGAGAATATTTGAGCATTATTTGAAATAAAATTCCTCATAGCTACAAAAGTATCTATTATATTTATACTCACTTTAATAGCGATAGTACTTTTTAAAATTCCTGCAAGCATCGAAACTCCTGGTTCTGTAAATGCAATAGGTAATTTTCTAGTACCACCCCAACTTGAAGTCACATTTTGTGACCTCAAGTCATTAAATTCCTCTTTTGTGAGTTGAAATCTAAATCTAAGGGGAAAACGATTAATGTTTCTATTAACTGCCTGATTTAAAACCTTAGTCTCAACCCTATACAGATTAGCTAAATCACTATCTAATATTACTTGTTTATTCCTAATAGTATATATCTTATTTTTCAAATCTTCAATAATCAAATCTTGCATAAATTAACTATAATTTAAATCAATTTAAGTTTTACTTAGGTTTTTCCGTAAACTTTTCGAGAAAAGAAAGAAAAAGAAAGAAAAAAATTATTATTCAATTATTAAGCTATTTGGAAGAGTTACATCTTCATCATTAACTTTATTGATTTTAACTTCATATCTTATAATATCCCCAGTATCTTCTTCATTATTTATTTCAACTAAAACTGGAACACCATAATATTTCCATATAGTGGTCCTATAAGAATTTCCATCTTTTTCATAGTTAACAACCATTGATTCTTTTGATTCATAGCTAAATTTTTCCTTTTCGATAACTAGATTGCTTACACCATCAAGTTCTGCTAATAGGGTATTTTCTTTAACTAAGGAATTACTCCTTACATGGCTTTCATTATCATATTCCATATATTCATACAAATTATTATCATTATAATAGCAAATCTTTCCATCAAATAATTGTTGCATCTTATCATCCTTAAATAAAATTTCATATTTATCTTTTATAGATACAGATCCTAAACCACCTTCATAGGTTTTTCTTGCATAGGAATATGATTCAATTCTATCTTGATTCCCTATAACTTCAGTGTATTCTGAAGGTAATGTTGTTGTTACCTTTACAGGTTCTTTTATTGTTTGAACCTTAGCAGGAACTTCATTTTTATCACAAACACCATTTCCATTATTGTCTATACATACATTCTTAAGCAATTCTTCTGCTTTAGCTGCAGCTTCTTCTACTTCTACTTTATCTTTTCCAAAAGGTATTTGTGGTACACAACCAGATAGAACTAAAATAGTAAGTAGTAGTAAAATTGTAATTTTTTTATTCATAATATCCCCCCATAAACACATAATAATCAAGAATACTTAATAAATTTAACTATCATCTCTTAGAAATCTATAGATTTGACTAAACTTCTCGATTAAAATGACTCTTAGTAAAATCCTTTTTTGATTTTATCCCATTTAAAACTTTAAGAATTATTAATCTAAATGTCTATTAAATTATCCATAAATTTAATACAAATATCTCTATCTTTTCTGATTAATTCTCTAGATAAATCAAAAAATAATTCATCAAACTTTCCAATAGATTTTTGAAGTTGTTGAATAATAAAAGAATAAGATTTATTATTTTGATATCTATGGGCGATTGTTCTTGCAAATCCTTTTGGAGTCATAGTCCACATTTTATCTGCATCAAATAAAATTTCCCCTTCTTTACTAGGATTATTCATTGTTTTAACTATTGAAGATGTATGACAAAGTATAGTTTCTTCAACTTGTTTAATTTTATTTGTGGGATATCCCATCTTAGTTAACAATTTAAATGCATATTTTGCAGAATCTTGAGTGTGATATTTAGGCCCTCTTGAATAATCAATGTCATGGAGTCTTGCAGCAAT
>JAGLOT010000033.1 GCA_023137655.1 Nanobdellota archaeon
GGTTGTTCAGATTCTTCAAATACTTTAACATTCATTTCTTTTTTGATTTCTTCATTATTGTATTTTGCAATTATATTTAATGTATATTGTCCAGGTTCAATATTTGAAGTTTTAATTTCTGTTTTTGATGTAATTGAATTTTCAACATCTAAAGTTTCATAATCTGTTAGGATAATATTATTTTGTTTATCTGTCAAAGTATATGCCAGATTTAATTTGGTAATTCCATTAAATGAAATCCTTTTTAGGAAAGAAATATCTTGGCCAGGTGAAATTGTTGTTTGAATAGATTCAATATTTAATGTTAATTCAGATGTTTCCTGTGTTGTTTCTTTTTCTTCTAACAAAAAGTTAATCATGCTAATTAAAATTAGTAAAAGAACAATTGCACCAATAATAATTCCAACTTTTTTGTAATTGAAATTATTGAATGAAAAGTTTGATTTGGTTTTAGGTTTTACTTTAGTTGTTTGTTTAACTTTACCTTTAGAATTTAATTGTTGATTATATTGTTGCAGAGCTGTCTCTATTTGTGCCTGTGAATAACCATACTTAATAAGGGCAGCCCTAATCTGCTCCACAGAATAACCTTGTGCCACCTCTTTTTTTACATAATCCACTAATGACTGGACCATCAATATAAACAATTGAAATTGTTATTTAAAGATTTCGTTATACTCATCTTCAAAAGGTTTAAAGATTGTGTTTCACTTCATCTTTAAGGTTTATTCAATTTCTTCATAAACTTTAAACGTTTCTCTACAAAAGATTTAAATAATTAGTATATTTATTTTTAAACAATGGGGATGTTCAAAAAGAGGTTTAATAGAAAAGGTCAGATAACAATGTTTATTCTTATTGGCCTAGTAGTTCTTGCTATAGCAGGTTTAGCTTTATTTTTTGTAAATCAAGCACAGCAAACAATTAATTTAGAACCTACAGATGTCCCTGCAGAACTAGTACCTATAAGAAATTATGTTGAAGATTGTTTGTATGAAACCAGCAAAGATGCTTTTATGATTATTGGTCAAACTGGAGGATATGTAAATCCACAAGAATATTTTATTAAATCATTTTTCCCTACAGAATCAGATGCTTTAGAATTTTCTCCAGGTTCAAATAAATTAATACCTTATTGGTATTATCTTGAAAGTCCAAGTTCTTGTAATACAAACTGTCAATTTGCCAGCAATAGATTACAATTAAATAGGATTGGAGATGAAGTGGATAATGATGATTCAGTAAGTGTTGAAGGTATGATTGATGGTTATGTTGAAAAAAATATCAAACAATGTTTAGGGGATTATGAAGGATTAGAACAATTTGAAATTACAGAGCAAGGAGATATTATAGTTACCACAAATATTGCAGAAAATGATGTAATCATTAATTTAGATTATCCATTAGAGGTTAAGTCAGGGAATTCAGAAGGTAAGATAGAAAGATTCAGAGTTTATATCCCCTTAAATTTTAAACAAATTTATAATTTGGCAACGCAAATCACATTCGCAGAAGCTGAAATTAATTTCTTAGATTATAATGCATTATTATTAATTGATGCCTTTGGTGATTTAGATTCAGATAAACTTCCACCATTAAGTGCTGCAACCTACAAACCAGGTGCACCCTTATTTTGGATTGAAAATCAAGTTCAGCAAAATATAGAAGAGATGTTTATGAGTTATATTCCATTTATTCAAGTTGAGAGTAGTAAGAATTATGATCCTTTTGTTGGAGATGGATTAGGTCCAATGGCTGCAGCTGTAATAAATAATATGTATCTTGGTTTTGGAGAGGATGCATTAGATTATTCAAATTTAGATGTTGATTTTAATTATTTATCATGGTGGCCAATTTATTTGCATATTACTCCAAGTTCTAATGGTTTAATCCAACCAGAATCACTTCCATTATCTGGTGTGCCAGGATTAAATATGATTACTGCAGTATTCATGCCTCAAAAATATGAATTTGCCTATGATATTGCATATCCTGTTGTAATTACAATTAAAGATAATAATACATTAAATGGTGAAGGATATGAATTTAAGTTTGCTATTGAATCAAATTTACATAATAATTTGCCAATTACAGCAGAAGGTGGTTTAGTAGGATTAGATTATACTTCAGATAAATCTCAGGCTTGTGAAATAAATCAAAGAAATTCTGGTAATATTAGTATAGTGGTTAAAGATTCTGCAACAGGAGAATTTATTGAAGATGCATCCATAATCTTTGGTTTTGGTTCAGAAGAATGTTTTATTGATGTAACTAATATAGAAGGTAAGTTTTCTGGTAAATTTCCAGTAGGAATTGGTGGTTTGAGAATTAGTGCTTATGATCATTTAGATTATTTTATTCCTTTTGGAACTCAAAGGGGAAAAGAACAAAGTCTTGTTATTGGTTTAGAAAAATACAGATATAGGAATGTTAGTGTTGTTGGTAAAACCTTGACTAAAGATGAAAAAGATGGTGATTGGTATTATAAAGGAGATATAAGAGAATTAGATGAAGATGAAGAAGCAATAATTTTATTACAAAGAGTCAAAGAAACACCTTATGATCCAGATGTTACAGTTCCAATTAGTTATTCTGGCGAACCTGTTAATGTTAGATTAATACCTGGAAATTATCAAGTACAAGGACAGATTATATCCCGGGAAGAATTTTTAATTCCTAAAAATGAAAAGAAATGTGGTGTGTGGCCATTACAAGAAGATTGTAGTGTAGATGCTCAGACTTTATCTAGCAGTTCAAGTGGTGGTGTAATGTTTAATGAATCATTCCCAAATAGTTTATGGCATTTAAGTAAGGGAAATTTGGATAGTAACGATGAAATTGTATTCTATGTATTGTCTTTTAACTTAAATGATTTAAATGAAGATATGAGAATTATTGAAGATTTATCTGTAATGGGAGATGTTAATGAATTTAGTGCAGATAATAGGAATGCTTTAGAACCTGGCTATAAGTGATTATTTATAGATATTTTTTCTGTGACCTATTTCAATTACAATTATTATTAATTTATTGTCTATTATATTAAGAATTACTCTATAATCACCCACTCTTAATCTGAAATATTTTGAGCTAACTAGTTTTTTCACATGCGAATATGGACGAATTCTACATCTTTCTATTGTAGAAATTATTCTAGTTTTATCTGTTTTATGCAATTTTTTTAGAAATTTCTTGGATTCTGAGGTAAAAGAAATATCAAACATTATATTCCAAGCTCCCTTTTAACATCTTTAATAGAGTATAATTTGCCAGCTTTGATGTCTTTTTCAGATTTTTTGATATTTTTTATGGTTTGTTCTGATAATTCCATTGTATCCTCCAATAAGTCCCAGATGATGTCTTCATAACTTTCTTTATTGTACATTTTACGGGATTTTAGTTCATTTAGTAATTCTTTGCTAATTTGGATTGTTGTATTAACCATAGTAACTATATAATGTACTATAGATTAATAAACTTTTCCTTAATTTGGTGTCATTTTTATCTTAATAAGTTTTACTTAAGAAAATCCGAAAAATTTACAAAATTATTGGAAATTTAGGTTTAATTATTTATTCTCGATAAAACGTTCATTTTTATAGAAATCTTTATATATTTCGTTTTCATAATTTACTTTAATGAAGCTTCAAGCTATAGCTGTATTTATAATCTTTTTAGTGCTAGGTATTCCTATCTATTCTGCAGACGTTTATGCTGACCAAATATCCGCTGTAAGTATTTCTGGTTCTGATGATGTGGAAAGTATTAGGAAACTGGTTGATACTACTCACCTTGAAGCTGTTGTTTTTGGTGAAGACATTACTGTAGACAGAGTTTATTTAACAAGTGGAGATGTTGAAGAAGTTTTTGATTCTTGTTCTGTTGCTGAAGTTGGCTATTTATGTGTTAAAGATTTAACAGAAGATGAATGGCCTGATGGAAGTTATAATTTTCCTATTAAACTTTATTCTCAAGCTCAGGAATTAATGTCTACAATGTATGGTAGTATTAAAACAGATAATAATAAACCAGAAATTACTTCTTTTATTCTTGATAAAAATAAAGGCAGTTTAGATGATACAATTGAAATAACCTACAATGCATATGATACTGCTTATACAGGATGTTCTGGAATTAGCAAAGTTGAATTTTATTCTGAAGGAAGTTTAATCTTGGAAAGGTTAGGAAATGGGCAATGTAATTTACAAGAAAGTTTTGTTATTAATGTTTCTGAAATTGGTGAAAGTGAAGGTAAGAAAACAATTAGTTTGAAAGCATATGATTTGCTTGGATTAGAATCTAGTTTTGCAAACATGGATTTTACAATTGATAATTCAGGGCCAGTTATTGTTGGTTCCTTGGATTTAGTTAAGGCTGATGGTGAACCCTTAGTTTATGTTCCGGCAAATGGGATTAATACTGTTATGTCTGTGAGGGTTAGTGCTAGTGATTTTAATAATGTGAAAGCACAGATGATTGAACTTAATCCTTATTATTATACTTATGAAGAATTTATTCTTGGAAATTGTGTTGAAGATTCTGGGGAATATTTATGTGAATGGGACGTTAATGTTGATGTGGATGAATCCATTAATGCAAATGTTAATTTTCAATTAAAAGATGATACTGGAAATGTTAATGAGGTTAGTTTATCTTATTCTTTGAAGGTTGATACTGATGGGCCTTCTGTTACAAATTTAGAAACTAATTTTGGAAGTTATATTGGTAAAGAAACTAATTTTACTTTGGTGGTTTCTGAAGCTGGAAGTGGATTAAGTAATGCTAATGTTTATGTTAATTTTGCAAGTATTGGTGCTGGAACTTTGCAAGCAGACTCTTGTAATTCCACAGCTGGTGGTTGGAGATGTTATTGGAATGGTGTTGATTCAAGTATTGAAAGTACCCCACCAGAAGATATGGATTTTAGTGATAATGAAGACGTTGTTCCGATTATTGTTATGCCCAGCTCAACAGATGATATGGGCAATTATATTCAAGGAAAATTAATGTATAATATGACTCTTGATACTCAAGACCCTTATGTGAATGAACCAATTCAAATAATTCCAATGCCAGGACCTTATGGTTATCCTGTGAATATGTCATTTCCTAAAACTGGAGATACATTATATTTCTTGATTAATCTTTCTGATGGTACAGATATTACTGCAGACATAGATTTATCTGAAGTTTTAGTTCTTGGTGGTTCTCAGGAAGTGAGTTGTATTGGTGAAACTTATAAGATGTGTGAGTTAAATACTGGTGAAGTAATGATGGGTCCACATACTGGAGTTATTGATTTTACTTTTACAGATAAAACTGGTAATTCTTTGGATTGGGAAGAAGAGTTAGTTATCTTTGGAGTTGATAATGAATCTATGATTTATGAAAGGTGGTTAATTGATAATGATCCTAATGAAGATAGAATGCCAAATGCAGTTGATTCTGATACTGTAAGTTTAGTTGGTTATGATGTTTATTTTCCTATTAAAATTAGAAGGAAGTATAATGGATATACTATGCCTTTAGAAATTTATGATTTTGAATGTGCTAATGGAAGTGAGATGTTAGGTGAGGATGCTTATTTAATTGGCGAGAATTGTTACTTAGATGGTTTAGATGATATTGAACCTGCTTGTACTAATTTTTATGCAGTTGCTCCATTGAAGGAATCATTATATGAAAAAGATTTTGAGTTTAGTTGTAGTTTTAAGATTATTTCTCTTTATGGTGATTTATACAATAGAAGAGTTTCTGCACCAGAAGAACACAGCTTAGATTTGAAAGTTAATTTTGATGAAATTCATTTAGGTACTTTAGATAAAGCTTTGCAAGATAAGGTTAATTCAGTTAGAAGCAATGAACTGGTTGGCGGAACAACTGGAAGTATTATTGGTACATTGAATGATGTGTTTGAGATAGGAAATAAATTATGTAATATGATTACTTTTACAAGAAGAACATTATCTTCTATTAATATTGCCTTATATCCAATATCAAAAATTCCAGGGGTTGGTTCTGCAATTGATCCAATTATGTTGGGTATTGATTCAATTAATTCTGTTGTAAGAATAGCTGCTACTGCTTCAGCACCAGTATGTGGAATGTTACAATGTAAGAGTTTTATTGGCTGGGATTTTGCTAATAGCATGATTTCTGCAGTTGATAATTATATGAGTGGAGAATTTATATTTGAATTGTTAGGTGCAGAAGGGTTAAATTCTTTAGGTGAAAGTTTTAACAGAATTAATCAAACAGATGTAACTAGTGCAGAAGCAGAAGCAGAATATCAAACTTGTATAGAAAACGCAAAAGATCCAGAACTTTTAGAAGGGGATTTTGTTGGAGAAAATAATAATATTAATGATTGCACAGCCTTTTGTAATCTTGAATGGAGTGAAGAGAATGTTGTTGGTGTTCCAACAGATACAGAGGATTGTTTAACTTATTGTTTTATGGAAAATGAAATGAGCTTTGCCAATGCTAAAACTATGGCGGAATTAAGAGAAGAATCTGAGTGTGAGAATATTAAATCACAAGTATCTACTGCAGCCAATTTACTTAGTATGGCTTCACCAGAACCTAAAGATAGTTTGGTTACAAGTGTTGCTACATTATGTTTACCAGGGATTGTTTATAATTTAGAAAAAGCAAGACAGATTGATTGTTATTATGTTTATTGTATGGAACAACAAGTTACAGGAGGAACACCACCATTTGTATGCACATTACAAAGACATTATGCTTGGTGTAAGTTTGTTTGGGGTGAAATCTGGCATTTATTTCCAGCAAGTGCTTTAGTTTCAAAATTAATAGAGAGTTTCGCTGCTGCACTAAAAGATCCTTTAGCGGCATTACAATTAAGTATTCAAGTTACTTGTAGTATTAGTGCGG
>JAGLOT010000034.1 GCA_023137655.1 Nanobdellota archaeon
TTCTTTTTCAGGATTTTCATCCAGAATAATAAATGCTTTATCTATAAGTATATATGCTGCTGAATAAATGACATCTAAAGGATATATCTTCTGATTTAATTTTAAAAGACCACAACCTAAAACATCATCAATTTCAACATTTTGTAATTTATTAATATTTTTCATTTATCCAAACCATAATTTTAATATTAAGATTATATCTCCATTTATTAAAATTGTTATTAAAATACCCAAAAATATGAATGGTGCAAAAGGGATTGTTTCTTCAATAAATACATCTTTTTGTTTTTTCAAGTTCATCATTTTTTTAACATCTTTTACTTCTTTTGCAGTTAATCTCTCACTATATTTAGTATTTGATATTAACATACCTTCCTTTAATTCTTTTAAACTTATTTTTTTAACAAACAGACCACCAAGACTAAACAGAAACATCCTTATTATTGCATAAATCATAGTTATAATTAGCATATTAAACCAAAATTCATAACTTGACAAAAGTTTATACTGGAAAACGATTCTTAATACAGTTAAAACTATCAATAGTTTCTGTTGAGTAAATTTAATCTTTTTGAAAAACTTTCTCTGGAAAACTTTCTCTATCCACTTACTAATCCCAATAATTAAGATTATAGAAACTAAATAATTAAGTGCAATACCAAAAATTCCAAAGAAAATATTTATTAGCCAGATTAATCCAAAAACAAACAAAAAGTATTCTATCAAATTTTTGGGTTTTAATATATTTTTTAAAATATCTAGTTTTTCTTTGTTTTTACTTTTTATCAACAATTTTATAATTAAAAATAAAAAGACTGGTAAAAATATGTTTGTAAGAAGAGTTATTATTGGCCAATTATTACTGTATTTATAAGTACTCAATGGAATAAGTAACACAAAAATAGCATAAAGTTTTGCATCACCCGCAGACCACATTTTCATTAACCAGAACAAAAACCCAATTATTAATGCCCCAAATGAAAATATTAAGCTCATCAAAAATTCTCTATAATCTATTTTATTTAATAGAATTAATACAATCCATAATAAAATTCCCAAAATTGCAGCAATTATCAACCATTTATTTCTTATTTTTCCTTCTTTTATATCCCCATAACTAGTTAAAATACCTAAAAATAAGATTAGGGGTAGGAAATATATTAAGATAATATCCATAAAACTCTAACCATTTAATTGTTTAAAAAAGCTTTGAAATCTTAAGGATAAAGAAAACATTAAAAAAGAAGATAAGAGTTATATATATTATATTTTAAATTAATCGATATTGGGGAGAATTTAATGGAGTCATTACACAATTATAATTACATAAATTTCATAAGTATAATATTCTTAATTTTAATCTCTTTAAGCATAGTTTCTGCAGAAGGAATTATAGGCCCTTGCCCAGGAACTGCAGGATATGGGGATTTACCAGGAATACCTTGTGAATGTTATGATGAAACTGCATGTACCCAACTTCATTCTTCTGGAATTTATTGTAATATGAGTAAAGGACCTTCTTGTGCAGCAGGATATACTTGTTTAGGAAGTGATTGTGTTGAAGAATCTTTTGCTAGTTCCCACACAGCATTATCTTATTATTGGTACTTAACTGCATCAGATCCAATACAACAAATTACATCCCCACCATTTTCTTTAGATTTTGATGAAGAATTAACAATTTTTAATGAAAATAATTATTTATGTTCTCATTGGGACCCCATCTGCAATCTAATAGATGAATCAGATAAAAATTATCTTTCCAATTATTCTTTATTTTTTGAATTTAATGAAGAATATGAAAACATAGAATACCCATTTGCAGGAACGTTTGAACTAATATTTCCTCAACAACTTCCTTCTTCAGCTAATGTGGGTAATTTTTCCATTCATTTTTGTGACCCAGATGAATTAATCAGTTCTTGTAATTCTTGTGAAATTGGGTATGACATGCAAAATGAATTTGCAGAGAACAATTTTAATAAAAGAGTATATGTGGATAACCAATGCGCAGGAGATGATTATATTGGCAAAAATTCAAATCCAGGAGATTCAGATTACAGACCAGATTTTATGTATGAATCAGTTGATGACCCAGATTTTAGCCAAGGGTTTTGCAATTCTGCACCCATAGGTGTGGGCCCTGCAAATAAAAGGGATTGGAATCCCAATGCATTATGTTGTGGAGATGATGGATCAAATGAAGAAGGAGATTTAGATTACAATAATTATTATCCAGATGGTTACCCTATAAGTGGTTCAGATTATGGAGAAACAATTTATACTTCTGAAAGCATAAAACAAGGATTAAATAATTATAATGATTGTGGAAAAATAGTTTTAAATCAATATTTATGTGATATGAATGCAGACCCAGATACTCAAAGCAATTGGAGGGATGCAGATGGTGATGAATTACAAGAAACCCATCCAAATGAAGGAGAAATTATATTTATCTCTTGCTACCCAACAGGAACTGGATTTGAAGCAGTTTCAACAGGAAAATCATGGATAAGGTGTGGAGGTACAACACTATCAGAACCCACTGAAAATTCACCCCATCAATTTAATGGAACTATGTTTACATCACCACAATTAACAATAGAAATGGATGATGAAGACCACAGTTATCTTTGTGATCTGTATAATGACCCAACACCAAAAGGGATAAACTCAATTTATGAATGTTGTGGGGACTATGGATGTAAAACAGGAGATCTTGATTCAGATGCAGGAGAAACAAATACAACTGGAGAACATATTAAGTTAACAAATGATAATTCTATTTATTATTGTACAAATAAAGTTAATAAACAACCTAATGGAAATATATATTCTTCTTTAGATACAGAAAGCACTTTTTGGACCACAGATTTAGATTTAACAAACAGGCAAAGCTGCGAAGCTGCAGGATTTGGTTGGACTGGAAATGGGGATTATCATTATTATGAAGAATATAATGATCATTTAACTCATAAGAATTTTTGTTGTGGTGAAGCAGATGATATAGATTCTTACAAAAATGGAAAAGATATTTTAATATTAGAATCTTATAATGATCCAGACGAAAGTGGTGCATGTTTTAATGCAACCAAATTCTCAAATGGATACAATATAATACAGGGTGAAAAAACCCATAATGAAACAATAGTCATAAATGGACAAATATTTGGTTGTGGTGTTGATGAAGATAATTCAATTGGTACATTACAATGTTCTGGAGAACAAGGAAGTTGTGAACCTGGAATTTCATATAAAACAAATAATTACAAAGACAACTCCAAACCATTCAAAAATAATAATTGGATGTTAGATTTAGATAATTGGCCAAATCAAGGAAATACCAATTTTGAATATAACGAAGAACAAGGCCCATTAATTATAAGTCAAAATTATTGTACTATTGCAGAAGCAAATGGAAATAATTACTTCTGTGACTATGATGAAAATTGGAAACAAACAATAGAAGATAAATCACATTTAAGTTTTATAGAATGGGCAGATACAGAAGAATGGGAACAAACAGAAGGACTAGTTGCTGGTTGTTGTTTACCAGAACAATGTTGGAATGGTTCATCTTGCATAGATTCACAAGCAGACAATCCAATGCTTCTACCGTATGGAACAGAAGAAGAACCCTACAGATGCATAAATGGTGCCTGGAAGTTCTCAAACATAAAATACACATGGGATAGGGAACAATCAGGTTATTGTCAAGAAAATTCCCAATGTTTAGCAAACCCTGCAGGAATACAAGGGGACCCAAATTATCCACAATGTATAAATTCAAACACATTTATAGGAGATCATTATTGTGAAGAAGGGCAATGGACCACAAGGACAAAATTCCTTGCATTACAACTATTAAGTTTAGCTCCAAAGACTCAACCATACACATTATATTGTGATGATTACCAAAACACATTAAATAAATATAATTACAATGATGTTGAATCTTTCATACTTTATCCAAGAAACCTTAATGGTTCACAATTTAATTCAGTAAATAATTTCTGCATACTAAGATATGGGGTAGATGATAGAATTGTAATTGCAACATCACTTAATCATCCAATAACTAGTAATGAAGTAAATTTCCTAACAGTATTCAATCAAAATATACAAAGTTGCCCAACAGAGCATTCTGGATTTGATCAATGTAATTCACAACCAGATTATATTTATTATAATGAAGAAATTAATTCAATTATTTATTCAAAAACACAACTAGACATTGGAGATTCCCCAACAAACATAGCTACAGTATTCCAAGATGTAATAGATTTTATTATGGAAAACTTCTCTCCAACAATTGCAGGAACTTTTGATTTCATAACAGAAACAAATAATTTCAATCAATTATACACATCTAATCAAGAACAGATTGTAGCAGTAAGGGAAAAAATCTGGCCAACCCAAGAACATATTTCATTAAGGTATTGGGGGATTTCTGCAGACGTATGTAAAACAATAGAAATTTATGATAATAAACTAGGTGAACAAGATTATATTCAATGTGAAGAAGACTCTGGTAAATATTACATAAGTTCAAATTTACAAGAAGGAGTTAACACTTGGTACTTATTAACTTCTAAATTAAGGCCACAAAAAATACAATAAATATTAAATACAATAAATAATATCATGAAAAAAGCACAAATCACCCTTTTTTTACTAATACCTTTAGTTTTGTTAGCAGCATTTGTTTTAGTTTTCTATTTTGCAAATATTGCATCCCAATCCAATGCAGAACAAAAAGCAGAAACACTTTTTTCAGATACTATGCAAGAACAAACCTTCAATAATTATGTGGAGGAATGTATTGCAACTACAACAGAAGATGGAATACAATTAATTAGCAAACAAGGGGGTTTCTTTTTCCAAGATCAAAAAGGTTCAATAATAACTTGGGAAATACCCACAACCAAATCAAATAATCAAGACATTGCATATCAAATATACAATCCAAGTCCAAGAATAGTATCTTCTGATTACCTTTATCCATGCTATACTGCAAAGGCATATGTTCCACCAATAATGAAAGGGGAATATTGCCATGAAAATTATAATCATGACTTGCCATATTATACTTTTGGAACAACAGGGGACCCAATAAAAAGTGTTAATCCAGATTTATGTGAGGCATACAATTATTCACGTTCTGGCTATAGTTGCTTCTGCCAAGAATGCACAGGGTTTTCAATAGAAACTCAGTTAGAAAATTACATCACAATCAACTTACCTTCATGCCTTAACTTTTCAACATTTTATGATTATGATGTTGAAGCAGGCAATCTATCTGTTGATTTATTAGTTGAAAACAGAGGAATAACCACAAACATAAATTATCCATTGAAGATTACAACCAAAGGGCAAAATTCATTTGTCAAAAAAGAAAAGTTTGCTACAACAATTCCAATAAGACTAAAACAAGTTTATGAAGCAGCAAGAAACATAATAGGCCAAGAAATAAATAATCTTTCATTTAATTTTCCAGCAGATGCATATAAGTACAATATTCCAAACCTTAATTTTGAAAAAATTAAAACAAAAGACAATTCCTATGTTTTTATATTAAACGATTCAACATATTTAATTCATGGAGAAAATTACATTTTCCAATTTGCTGTAAAAAACAGACCCCCTGCCTTAGATTATTATAATCCAGACAACTGTTATTTTGATGGAGAATATTATAATATCTGTGCAGTTGAAGGCGAAACAATTAATATTGCACCAATTGCATATGATCCAGATAATGACCAAATCTTATACAATTATGAAGGGTGGAAAACAAATTATGATTCCTTGTGGACTACAACAGGTTCTAATCCAGAATTACACCAAGAAATATTTGAAACTAATTACAATCACTGGCAAAACTCTGAAGATTATTTAGGTACAAAAAGAATTGCTTCATACAAAACCAATAATTATGATATTGGAAAACACGATTTAACAATTTATGTTTACGATGCCTTTGGCTTGCAAGATAAACAAACCCTTAAAATATTAATTAATGAAAGACCAAATGCCTATTTTATTGCACACAGCATTTATCCAGACATTGCAAAAGATAAAATATCATCAGAAGATCCAATTTTCCTAAATGCAACATATTCAAAACAATCATTCTCATCTTCCAACCTACAATACCAATGGGAAAACACAAACACAGGAGAAGAATGGCCATATAGTTACAATAATAAAATTCTTTCATTCCTTGCATCATTACAAACTAAAAACATTTTCCAAGAAAACACAGAACAGAATTTCAAATTAACAGTTCTTTCCTCATCAAATCTTATTGGGCAACAAGAAAAACAATTAGAGATTTTAGAATGTTTACCCCACAGAGAAAATTCTGCACCATATCCATTTAACACATACAACAATGACCCATATCCAAATACATTACCAAATAAAAATGATTTATTAGCAAATCACACTTGTTGTTCAGATGGAACAGATGGTTTCTCTTATGGTCAAATTAAAACCAATAACATATGTTATCATTTAGTGGATTATGGATGTTCATTCAATTTTAATCCTGAAGATTCAAGATTCATTGATCCTGCCTTTGCAATTTCAACAGCAATAAGTAATCAAGAATTAACACATCCAACAATGCCACAACCAACAGACCAATATAAAGATGTATACAGAAGAGAAGTCAAAGTTCTTTGTGGAAATTCAGGTAATAAATGCGACGGGCAAATAGTTGTTGAAATCACACCTCTTGGCCAATGTGAAAACATCTGCAAGTATCAATACCAACAAAACCCTAACACCCCAGAACCAGGCCTTGGGTGTTCTTAAAAACACATAAACCAAAATAATATAAGTCTATAA
>JAGLOT010000035.1 GCA_023137655.1 Nanobdellota archaeon
TCACAGAAAAAAGATTATCACCATTTATGGCTACAAAATCCCCTTCTATTTCACCTTTAAGTAATTTAATTGCAGAACCAGAACCTAATATTTCTGTTTGCTCAATAACTTTAACATCCCAGCCATTTATAACCAAAAACTCTTCTATTAACTCTTTCAAATATCCAACAATTACTATGATTTCTTCATAACCTGCTTCTTTCACATTTGTTAAAAGATAATGTAAAAATGGTTTTCCGTTCAATAATATCATTGGCTTCGGTACCTCTTTTGTCAAGGGCAACATCCGAGTCCCTTTACCTGCAGCCATTATTGCTATTGTTTTAGTCATAGAGAAAAGATTGCATTTATAATTTATAAATTATAGGGTAAAATTCCACTATAGAGTATAATTAAGTTAAAAAGTTAAAAATAATAAGAAAAGTTAAAAACAAGAAGATTTCCAGAGAAACATACTCTGCAAAGTTTTTTAAAAACTTAAAATCTTCAAGTATTATTCTTTTTCAAAAAATAAGAAATAAAATAAATGTTTATTCTTCGTCTGAAGCGTTTGTTGGTACAGCTGCTTTACTGATAATCATTATATCGCCAATAGACTTAACAAGTTGGTGTGGTACAATAACTCCTTTTGCACTGCCTAAAACTTTGCTCAAGAATGAATTTCTTGTTGATTTTACTCTCCAACCAAATATTTTGTTATTTGTTAAAATTGACTCTTCAATATCTCCAAAATAATCGCCAGTGTCTGTAAATACTTTCATATCGTAGCTGTCTGAAATTTTTTTCATTTTTAACATCTTTTTGCCCTCCTTAAACATATATGTAATTATGAATATTTATATTTATTATTAATCTGCACTAATATTTAAAGCTTTTCGTAGAAAAGGTTTAGTCTGCAGAATTTCATAGGAATCTGGTGATTAAAGATTAGGGAAATGGTTTGCATTTCCAAATATTTAAGCCTGGTTTTTGAAGGGCTGAAGAAACCTTAAAGGGCTTGTTCTTTTTGCAGAATTTACAAAATTATTCTAGATTAAAGGTTTTCGAAGAAAACCTTTAAAAGCTCGTTATTATTAAATCAAAGAATGGATTACAAAAATCTAACTATTGTGGGCACATCCCATATATCCAAAAAAAGTATTAAGGCTGTAAAAGAAGCCATAGCCTCTATATCTCCAGATATGGTAGCAATTGAATTAGATAAAAGACGACTTCCAGCATTAATTGAAAAAAAGAAAAACAAAAGCAATAGTCTCCCTTCAATTACAAATATCAAATACATTGGAGTGCAAGGATATTTATTCTCATTACTAGGTGCATATGTAGAGAGAAAATTAGGGAATATAACAGGTGTTTCTCCAGGCGATGAAATGCTTACTGCATATAAAATAGCCAAAAAAGAAAAAAGAAAACTTGCACTGGTTGATCAAGACATTCAAATAACCCTCAAAAGATTATCAAAAAGTATAACCTTGAAAGAAAGATGGCATTTCTTTGTAGATATAATAAAGGCATTATTTGGTATTAAAGATAAATTAGTTAAGGGATTTGATATTGCAGGAGTTCCAGAAGAAGAACTTATCCAAGAAATTCTTAAAATAGTTAAGGCAAGATATCCTTCAATCTACAAGGTTCTAATATATGAAAGAAATAAGGTAATTTCCAAAAATTTATTTATTTTAATGCAAAACCACAAAAAAGTTGTTGCAGTTCTAGGTGCAGGGCATAAAGAAGAAGTAATTGAAATGATTAAAGATCGAGAAATTTTACATTTTGCCCAAAATCAAGTCAAAAATTCATAAAGATTAAATCTGAAGAATTTACAAAATTATGCAAAAACAAGTTCTTTAAGGTTTCTTCAGCCCTTCAAAAACCAGGCTTAAAGATTTGAAATATTCTAGATTCCCAAATCTTTAAAAAGGTTTAAATCTAAATTAATAAAATGGGCCTGAATGATTTTAAATACAGATTAAAAAAGAATTTTAAGTTTAATAAAGATGAGCTAGTTGGGATTGTTGCAATAGCTATTGCATTTGGTTTCATTGCTTCATTTAGAGAATGGGGCTATGGTGATGAATTTGAATTATTCGTTGGCCTAAGAAATCTCATAAATGCAACAATCATTTCTTTTCTAGCTATTCTAACCCATGAAGTAGGCCATAAAGTATTCGCTATTTCAAAAGGATATACAGTTTCATTCAAACCCTGGTGGTCTGGAATGTTAATTGCTATTGTACTCTGTTTTATGTCTAGGGGACATATTTGGTTCTTTGCTATAAGTGGTATCACAATAAAACAAGTAGATAGGTTAGCGGTTGGAAAATATAGGTATGGTATGAGGCCAAAAGATATTTTACTTATTGCGCTTGCAGGGCCTGTAGCAAGTATAATCCTTGCAACATTAATCAAAACACCATCTGTTTGGTTTTCAAATCTCCCATTCAATTTAACTTTAATAAATAAAGCATTTACCATAAACTGGGCAATTGCTGTATTCAACCTTCTACCAATTCCACCATTAGATGGTATCCATATATTATTCACTTCTAGATTAACATATGCAACAATTCTTGGATTTGTAATTGGTTATGGTGCACTATTATATTTCGGAATATACTCCTGGATATTAGCAATTGGATTTGCAGCATTAGGATGGTTACTATTCTACTTATTTTTCGAGAGGTCAACATTATGAAAATAACACAATTAAAATCAAGACTAAAGAAATTTACAAATTCAAAAAAAGCAATGGATTACCAATTTGAATGGCCTGAAATGATTGGTTTTGGTTTACTTGTTATTGGACTATTACTCTCGTTAAGTTTAGGTAGCAAATTTCTAACCTATATTGTTTCATTCTTATTTGGATTGTTCTTTGGAAGAATCTGGTATCAAAGAAGAAAAGATAGAAAAATTCCATATGTTATAATTATCTCTGGCTTTGTAATTGGTTATATGTTTGGTAGTTATTATGGAAATAGATTTGTAACACTTATTATGTTTCTATTAGGTGGCGCAATAAGTTATTATATCCATAGAAAAGGTTGGATCCTGCCAAAATAGTAATGTATTTGTAACTCTATACAATTAACACTGGACATAGGTCTAATAAAACTATATAAAGCGAAAATTCTCTTTAAATAAAATGATTAAAAATTTCAAACCCAGAATTTACCAGGAAGCAATCCTAAATACTGCTGCCCTAAAAAATACATTGGTAGTTCTGCCAACAGGACTTGGAAAAACTCTTGTATTTCTCATGCTTGCTGCCTTAAGAATTCAACATTATCCCAAATCTAAAATTCTTCTGGTAGGGCCAACAAAACCCTTAATTGATCAATATTTTAGCACATTCAAAGAACATCTAGAAATTGATGAAAAAGACATGGCAATCTTCACAGGGGAAGTTAAACCCGCAGATAGAATTGAACTATGGAAAAAATCAAAAATAATATTCAGCACACCCCAAAGCATTGAAAATGATATATTATCAAACAGGATTTCTCTAGAAGATGTTTCCCTGCTTGGAATTGATGAAGCACACCGAGCTGTAAGTAATTATTCCTATGTTTGGGTTACAAAACAATATAATAAAACTGCAAAATATCCCAGAATTCTTGGCCTAACTGCATCTCCGGGTTCTGACATGGAAAAAATAACTGAAGTTTGCAAAAACTTATTTATAGAAGAAATTGAAGTAAGAACTGAAAATGATTCTGATGTAAAACCATATGTTCAAGAAACAGAAATTTTATGGGTTGAAGTTGAACTTCCAAAAGAACTTAAAAATGTCAAAGTTTATTTTGATAGAGCGGTAAAAGAAAGATTAACAAAGCTAAAATCCTGGGGAATATTACAAAAACCAATTAGCTATGTTAGTAAAACTGAACTTTTAAGAATGCAAGCTTATCTTCACAAGGATGCAGTAAGTGCAGGCAATGACAATAATCTGTGGCAATCAATTTCTATTGTTGCTGAAATAATTAAATTATTACATGCTTCTGAATTACTTGAATCTCAAGGATTATCTCCATTATACGAATACTGTAGCAAAATTGTTTCTTCTTCTGCTACATCCAAAGTTAGGGCAGTTAAAAATGTCGTACAAGATCCAAATTTCAAAGCAGCCTACATATTAATTCAAACATTAAAAGAACAATCATTTATGCATCCTAAACTAGAAAAACTAAAAGATATTGTTTTAAGAAATTCTAAAAAACCAAATGAAAAAACAATTGTCTTTACCCAATATAGAGATTCGGGTGTAAAAATTACAAAAGAATTAAATAAAATAAATAATATTCATGCAGAATTATTTGTTGGGCAACAGAAAAAAGGTAACACTGGAATGTCTCAAAAAAAACAAAAAGAAATGCTTGATAAATTTCGTGCTTCCGAATTTAATATTCTAGTTGCAACATCCATTGCAGAAGAAGGTCTTGATATTCCCAAAGTAAGTAATGTTATTTTTTATGAACCTGTCCCTTCTGCAATTAGGCACATTCAAAGGAGGGGAAGAACTGGTAGGCAAGAAAAAGGCCATGTACTAATTTTAATGACTAAAGGAACAAGAGATGAGGCATTCAAATGGGGTGCACATCACAAACAAAAAAGAATGTATAGGACCTTAGAAAACATCAAAAATAGTGTAAATTCTCCAATCAAAAAAGCAGAAATAAATCCCAATAAAGATTTAAAAGAGTTTATGAAAAATGAAATTCTAATATTTATTGATCAAAGAGAAAGAAGTTCAGATATTGCACGAGCATTAAAAGATAAGGGTGTAACAATAAAAGTTGAACAATTAAAAGCAGGAGATATTGTTTGTAGTGACAATGTTGCTGTTGAATTAAAAAAAGTTGATGATTTTGTTAACTCCATAATTGATGGTAGATTATTAGAACAAATGAAAAAATTAAAAGAAAATTATAAATGCCCTTTACTAATAATTGAAGGGACCCAGGATATCTATACTGTAAGAAGAATGCATCCCCATGCAATCCAAGGAATGCTTGCAACTATAACTGTGAATTATGGGATCCCAATTCTTTATACAAAAAATGCAGAAGAGACTGCATCCATATTATACATAATAGCGAAAAGGGAACAAGAAAATAGTAAAAATTATTTCTCTCCACATTTTAATAAACAAAATCTTTCACTAAAAGAACATCAAGAATATATTGTTAGTTCTTTGCCAAATATTGGGCCAGTTGCAGCAAAAGAGTTATTGAAAAAGTTTGGAAATGTTAAGGATATAATTAATGCTGATGAAAAAGAATTAATTAAAGTTGAAAATATTGCTAAGACAAAAGCGAAAAGACTTAGAGAAGTTCTCGATTCTAATTATGAAAAATAACTACATTTCTTGTAGTCCCTTGAAGCGATTACATCTCCTGTAATCTCTTTATTCTCTCTTCAATAGGTGGATGTGTTGCAAACATCTTTGTAACAAAACTTTTCTTTTTCCTAAATGGTGTAGAAATAAACAAATGAGCAGTTGCCTTATTTGCCTTATCAACCAGTGGGTCGGGGTCTGCTTTAATTTTCTTCAGGGCATTTGCTAAACCTACTGGATATCTTGTTAATATTGCCGCATTTGCATCTGCCATATATTCTCTTTTCCTACTTATGGCAAATCTAATCATCTGACCAATTATAGGAGTTAATATTGCAAGTGCTAAACCAATTACAATAATTATAATTGTACCATTACCATTATTTCTCCTTCTAATCCTGCCCCAAAGAAAACTTCTTAAAATAAAATCACTAATTAATGTTACTACGCCAACTAGAACTGTAGTAAGCATCATAAATCTAATGTCATAATTTTTAACGTGAGACATTTCATGGGCTACAACACCTTCTAATTCTTGCCTATTTAATTTATCCAATAAACCAGTTGTAACAACTATTGCTGCATGTTCTGGATCCTTACCTGTTGCAAATGCATTTAATGCAGTATCCTTAATAACATATGATTTTGGTGCTGGTATTCCTGCTGCAACAGCTAATCCTTCAACTGTATGAAATAAATGTGGATAATCTTTTTTTAGAACTGGCCTTGCCCCAGTCATAGATAATATCATTTTATTGCCAGACTTAAAAACAATTAGTGTATAAATTAAGGCAGTGATAAGTGATAGACTTATTCCAAAAATAAAACTATCATATACAAATCCAACCACAGCTCCAAGAACTCCAATAATTATAATAAAAGAAAAAATCAGAACAATAGACTTAATCTTATTGTTCCTAACCTCATCAAAATGTACTCTCATATTGATTAAAATTTAACCTTAACGTTTTTCCTTTCTTCTGCTGTTGCTTTGAATAAACTTCCTTGATTGAAATTTAATATTCCTGCAAAAACATTGTTTGGAAATAATTGTATTTTAGTGTTAAATCTTGTTGTTATGTCATTGTAATGTTGTCTTGCATAACTAATCTTATTTTCTGTTCCAGTTATTTCTTCTTGTAATTGTAAGAAACTTTCATTTGCTTGTAATTTAGGATAATTTTCAGTAACAGCAAATAATGACTTCAAAGTACTTGATAACATATTTGATGCCTTAGCTTGTTTATCTATACTGCCACCTTTCATAACAGCAGCTCTTGCCTTAGTTACATTTTCAAGAACTCCTTTTTCATGTTTCATATAACCTTTAACAGT
>JAGLOT010000036.1 GCA_023137655.1 Nanobdellota archaeon
TAATTAGTTCTGCAAATGAGTCAATTATTTTAATTGATAATTATGTAGATTATAATACATTAACACTATTTACTGAAAGAAATGAAAAAGTGATTGTTGATATTTATACTAAAAAAATAACTAGGAAATTAAAATTAGATTTAAATAAACTTAATAAACAATATTCTCAAATAAATGTTAAAGAATTTGACAAATCACACGATAGATTCTTAATAATTGATAAAGTAGTTTATCATTTTGGTGCATCATTAAAAGATTTAGGAAAGAAATGGTTTGCTTTTTCTAAATTAGATTTAGATTGTTTAGATTTATTGAAAAATATTAAACTTTAGTTTTACAATAATTAAAATAAACTGTTTTATATTTGTAAAACAAATATTTATAAACTATCTGACGCTAGTCTATTTAAGAGGTGATTAAATGAGAATAACATTCTGTGGTGCAGCTAAAATAGTTACTGGTTCTTGCCATTTTATTGAAGCTAATAATCAAAAAATACTTGTAGATTGTGGTATGTTTCAGGGTAGAAAAGAAATTACAAGAATGAACTATATGCCATTCCCATTTAATCCAGAAGAAATAGATATCTTATTTGTTACCCATGCTCACATAGATCATACTGGTCTTATTCCTAAGTTAGTTAAAGAAGGTTTTAAAGGACAAATTTATGCAACAAGTGCAACTGTGGATTTAACAAAAGCTCTCCTTTTAGATAGTGGAGGAATCCATGAAATGGAGATTAGAAATGAGAATAGAAGAAGATTAAGGGTGGGACTACCCACTAGAAAGCCTTTATATACTAAGGATGATGCAATAGCGACCTATTCTTTATTTCATAGAATGGATTATGAAAAAAAGTATAAAATCAATGAATTTATTGAAGTAAGATATAGGGATGCAGGACATATTCTTGGCAGTTCGATAATTGAAATGTGGATAAAAGAACCACTTGTTAAAAAATCCCCATTTAATAAAGAAATGAGAAAGATTGTTTTCTCCGGAGATTTAGGCCAATGGGATGTTCCAATTGTAAAGGATCCTGAAACCATAGATGAGGCAGATTATGTTTTAGTTGAATCTACCTATGGTAATAGAATACATGAAGATAAACACATAAGGGATGATAAGTTACTTGAAATTTGTAAGGAAACTTATAATCGTGGTGGAAAAGTTATGATCCCCACATTTGCTGTTGAAAGAACTCAAGAATTATTATATGTATTTAAGCAATTATTGCATACAAATAAATTTCCAGGTGATATGAAAATATTCCTTGATAGCCCTTTAGCAATTAAAGTTACTGAAATTTTTAAATTACATAAAGAGTGCTATGATTATGATGCATTATTCAAAAATACAGACCCATTTAGATTTAAGAATTTAGAATATACTAAGGAAGTAAGAGATTCTGTAAGGATTAATAATTATAGTAAACCTTGTGTAATCATGGCAGGTAGTGGAATGTGCACTGCAGGTAGGATTAGACATCATATTAAACATAATATTTGGGATGCAAAAAATACCCTTTTATTTGTAGGATATCAAGCAGATTGTACACTTGGTAAATATTTACTATCAGGGGAAACATCTGTTAAAATGATGGGTATTCAATTAGCTGTTGAAGCAAAAATAGAAAAGATTGATGGTTTTTCAGCTCATGCAGATAAAAATGAATTATTAAGATGGATGGAAAGTTTTGAAGTAAGACCAAAGAAAGTTTTTATAGTTCATGGGGAAGAAGAATCCCAAATTGCATTTAAGAAAGTTCTACAGAAAAAAGGTTTTAACTGTGTGATTCCCAGCATTGAAGATTCTTTTGAGATTTAATTAGTCTAGTATAGCTTTTTGCTTATTAAGGGATAATTTTATATATTAGATACTTGTTTTAGTATATTAACGCCAGTAAAAGAGAGATAGCTATATGGTTATATTATACGACAGGTTCAACTTACCAGAAGATGTTTATGAAGTAATCTTCGCTACTAAACAGCAAGCTATTGTTGGCAAACTTCTAATTAATTATTTAAAAGAAAATGAAGGCGAAATAACTAAAACAGAAATGTCTTTCTTTGCAACATCATTACATGAAGGGGAATATTTTACAGATGGTAAAGTTGTTGGTATAAATGCTAAAAAGGTTAAATTTAGTTATAATAAAAGACAGTTCTATGATAGGATATTAACGCCTATGAAAAGTATGGGTTTAATCACTTATGATCTTTATAAGAAAACATACAAGTTAAGTGAATGTTTTAATAAGGAACTTATTAGAATAGGTTTATTATGGCTTAGGGAATTAAGAAAGCCAGCACTTAATCTTAAAATCAAGAAATGAAATTAGTTTTATTTGAGGGTTAATATAATATTCAATAATTATTATAATTTTTCTATATGGGATAAAATATTTAAATTATGATTAGGATAGATAGGAATAAAAATTATTAATATTTGTGGGCGAGTTTAATATCACTACCCTTTACTGTTTTTCTGCCTGAATGATGTGCTATTTTAATTGCCCTTTCACTTAACTTTTCAGCGTATTCTGTTAGAATTTCAGATAACTCATTTATTGCTGTAGCACTAACTCTTTCAGCTCCGGAATTACTCATAATTCGTCCAATTGGTGCTCTGGGCAATATTTCTCCTTTTCTTGGCATTTTGAAACCTCTTAATTATTATAAATGGATTTAGGGTTTAAATAGGTTTGTTTTTAGTAAATTAAAGTAGATTATTTAGAAATTGGTTTAATTATACTTCTGTAAGAAATAAAAAGTTATAAGTATAAATCACTAGTTTATTTTAAACAATGAAAATAATCGCAGATTTGCATATACATGGAAGATATAGTAGGGCTACTTCTAAAAAATTAGATATTGAAAGTTTAGAGAAATATGCCAGAATAAAAGGAATAGATTTAATGGGTACCGGGGACTTTACACATCCAGAATGGATACAAGAGTTGAGAAAAGAATTAACAGAAAATGGTTCTGGAATTCTAAAAACTAAAACAGGTTTTAATTTTATTTTACAAACAGAAGTTTCTTTGATTTATACCCAAGCAGAAAAGGGAAGAAGGGTGCATATTATTTTACTAGCACCTAATTTTGAAACTGTAGATAAAATTACTAATTATTTTAAAAGTAAAGGAAGAGTTGATTACGATGGAAGGCCAATCTTTAAAATTAGTTGCATTCAAATTGTTAAAGATATGAGATTAATTTCTAAAAAGATTGAAATTATTCCTGCACATATTTGGACCCCATGGTTTGGTTTGCTTGGAAGTAAATCTGGTTTTGATTCGGTTGAAGAAGCATTTGGTGATTAAGCACAATATATTCATGCATTGGAAACTGGTTTAAGTTCTGACCCTGAAATGAATTGGAGGCTGTCTAGTTTAGATAGGTATACATTAGTTAGTAATTCAGATTTACATAGCTTCTGGCCCTGGAGAATCGGCAGGGAAGCTAATATTTTTAATTTGACAGAATTGAGCTATGATGAACTTATTAATGCTATTAAAAATAAGAAAGTTAGCACTATAGAAGTTGACCCTGGATATGGTAAATATCACTTTGATGGGCACAGAAATTGTAAGGTTAGTATGAGCCCTGAAGAAACTAAAAAGAATAATAATTTATGTCCTGTTTGTGGAAAACCATTAGTGATTGGAGTTTTGAATAGGGTAGAAGAATTGGCAGATAGGCCAAAGGGATTTATTCCAGAAAATGCTCAGAAATTTTTTAAATTAATGCCCTTATCTGAAATAATTTCAATGGTTAAAGGTTGGAAATTTTCTACTAAGAAAAATATTAATGAATATTATAGAATTGTTAGTGGAGGGAGAACAGAATATTACATTCTTCTGAATGCAAGTGAGGAAGAGTTACTTGCCTTGACTGAAAAGGACATAGTTGAAAACATTCTGAAGAATCGGAAAGGAGATATAGAAGTTAAGCCAGGTTATGATGGTGAGTATGGCATTCCTGTTTATGGAAATGTTAAGGAAAAATAAATTTAGAAAGTAATTAAGTTAAAAATAATTAAGTTCATCTAATTTTGTTTAGTTTTGCCTTCATATTCCCAGTGAGCTTCTTTAAGATCAATTCGTGCAATTAATTCAAATTCTTCAGGTTTTAATTCAGGTAATATTTCAGTAATCACCCTTGCAACCCCTTTATTAATCATAGTATAATTTATATTTAATGGATTAATTTCTTCTGACCTTAATCTTGCTAACCCTTTACTAATCATATTATAAAGTCTACTCAATTTACCAATTTTTGTTGCTTCATATAAATTTTCTCCTTTTTCATTATCTAAAGACATTAACCCAATTGAATTTGAAGGTTCATTATATTTAACACAATCCCTCCTATTATCTTTATTAAGATTTTTATTAAAACGGGCAGTATAATAAAGATTCATAAATTTAGTTAATTCAGCTATATCTTCTTCTGTAGTTCCATCTTTAAAGGTTATAGATAAATAGCAATCTTGAACTTTGTCTGAAATTTCATCTATCATTTTAGTAAATTTATTTTATTTTTAATCAAGTTTTCCTGTAATAGTATCATTTATGAAATCTAATTTTTTTAATCCATCACTTAATTCTTGTGCCTTTTCTTTAGAATTAAGAACTATACCTTCCTGAAATTCAGGTCTTAATTCTGGATTAATTTCTCCAATGGTTAATGGTTGACCTAGAAAACTTAAATGATCTTTATAGCTTTCAATTATTCGTGTTATAACTTCTAAGTTATTTTTAAAGTTATTGTTATAACTTATTGCAACATAATAATCTGTCATTTTAATAAATCCCCAATTAATTATTTTTAATTAATTAAATATAAAATTATAAAAAATATAAATTATAAAAAAGTTTGGATGTTAGTAAATCCAAAATTCATGATACCAAGGTTTTGCAGGTTCTTGAACAACTACATCAGGATGTTGAATAACAAAATGATAGTATTCTCCTGGTTCGGATGTTTCTTGTGTTGGTTTTTCTTTCGGAATCACAATTGGTGGTTTAACCCTAATTAACCATGATTTCTTAACTTCTTTAATACCATCACTAGCAATAGCTGTAATCTTTTTGGCACCTGGCCTTCTGAAAACTCTTTTGATTATTGGTGAATCAATTTTTCTATCAATTAAACCAAAGTTCCATTTGTAAGTGATATTATCTTCATCTAAATCTGAAACATTAATTGAAAATACCATGTATTGTTCAACATATAATTCATATGAATCATATTCAGGTGAGTAATCATATATAGAAGGTGCCCTATTTGTATGGAGTACATTAATTATAGATTCTTTAACATCATAGTTTTCACCATCCCACACTGAAAAGTTAATTTTGAATTCTTTTTCAATTTCACTAGATTTCACTGTATCAAAATCGGGTTTCCAAATAAATGTTTCATTTACAAATTCTGAATCTTCTGGTGCTTCAGAAAAATAATTAATGTCAAATAGTAAATTATCTTTATCTGCATCTTCACCATCTAATTTAATTTTTAAAGTTTGATTTTCATAAACATCTACTTCTTCAATATCATACATTATAGGAAAACGATTTTTATTTTCAACAAATATGTTTACATCTATTGAACTAGATGCTAATCCATCAGATGCGATTATTGTAATTGAATGATTTCCTGCATCATCGTAATCTGTTTGGTATTTATTTTTATTTACCCAACCAGAATAAAAATATCTTAGGTAATCCCCATCTGCATCTTGAGCTGAAGGATTTAGGTAAAGATTTCCTGTTTCTTCAATAATTATATCATCCATTTCATCAAGAATTGGAGGTAAATTAACATTAATAACCTCTACTGGAATCGCTCCATTACTGTTTAATTCATTAGCTAATGCTTTAATTTTAACACTAACTTCTTTTGTATCTGTAAATAAATCTATATGGTAAAAGTTAAGTACTTTAATTATCCAAGATTTTTCTACTGTAGTGTATTCTGGTGTCCAGTAAATTGTTTTATTAAGAATATATGAATTTTCAGGCATATCTACACCTTCAAAATAAAATTCATCCCCATCAGGATCAAATGCATCTATTTTAATTTGAATTTCTTCTCCTTCATAGACTTCTTGTTTTCCTGTAGCTATTATTATTGGTGCCCTATCTGTATCTTCTACAAAAAGAGTTATATTAATTGTGTCCTGTTCATCTCCATCAGAGACTTTGACTTCTATAAAATATATTCCTGCATCATCATAATTAGGGGTCCAAGAACCATTAGAATCTAAAGGTGGTGAGAAATAATAATTTAAAATATCATATTCATCTGGGTCAAATGCATCTACATTTAACATGAATTCTTCTGCTTCATCTATTGTAAAGTTTTGACTATAGTCTATAGCATTAATAGGTTGTATTACTAGTACAATCATTACTGCAATAATAAAGCAAGTTTTGAATTTCATGATATTTCCCCCAATTAAATATTAATATAATAAAAAAATAAA
>JAGLOT010000037.1 GCA_023137655.1 Nanobdellota archaeon
TAATGCTTGATTTTCTATTTGCACAACTGTAATGGGTTTTGCCCAAAGAACAATAACTACATTATCCCCACAAAGATTTGTGGAAACTTCTGAATCAAACTTTGCAGGAAGGCATCTTGCTTCTGTTAATTTCATTTTATTGAGTGCATCAATTCTTTTACCTGCATCATGATTATAAAGATGTTTCATGGAAATTTTCCTTTTTAATCTTTCTTTGTGAAAGTGGGGTATTTTTGTCTTGAGCATTTCAGGTGCCATTTGAGGAATACCATAGGAAATAATTTCTTCTTTATATTCTAGTAAATCATAAAGTATATTTACAAATGAATTTACTCCTTCAAAAACATGTGCTCTTCCTTTTGAATGAGACAATTTTCTTAGTAAGTTTAATTGTGGTAGAATCTGATTTAATCTATTTTCTTTATCTTTTAGAATTAAAGTTAAGTGTTTTGGTTCTGCAGATTCAAAGAATTTTGATTTGTCTTTTTCAATATAATTTACTAATCCTTTTTCAATTAATTTGTTCAAAGAATCATAAACATTTGCTCTATGTATTTTACATTGATGAGCAAGTTTAGTTACATTAGTTTGCCCAGTTTCTAATAAAGAAAGATAAACTTTGGATTCATTTTTACTTAATCCAAGTTCAATAAGAACTTCTTCTGTTTTCTCCATAAATAATGGATATTTGAGAAATATTTAAAGGTTACTATTAAGGAATGGTTATTCCATAATTTTAATTGCCTTACCCTTAATTATTGCTTCAGAAGTCTTTTTTCTTGCAGAAAGAAGGATTCTATGGAATGTAGGTTGAGAAACTTCCATCTCCTTAGCAGATTCTTCCTGAGATAATCCTTGAAGATCTTTTAGCCTTAATGCTTCAAACTCGCCTTGTGTTAAAATTACTTCATCTAATTCTCTTATTCCAATACCTGCTGGCTTAAAGTAATGAGAGCTGGGCCTTCCACAAATTCTTCTTCTTAGTCTTGGTCTTGGCATATTATAATTCTTCTATAATTTGATTGATAGATTTATCGCTTTTTGGTTTAAATTTAATATTAGCAGAATCTAAGGCACCCTGCATATTTTCGCCTATCTTACCCACAATTAAAAGATTTACTTGTTCTTTTTCTAATAATTTAGCTACACCAAGTCCTGCCCCTCCACCTCCAACTGCAAAAGGATTTTTAATAGTTTTAATTAATTCCTTATTGTTAAAAATTAAATAAAATGGTGCCCTTCCTGCTACATCACTTACTATTGAATTTATATCTTTTCCATTAGATGCTATTGCTATGCTCATTTTTTCCTCCAGTGATTTTATTTATAATTAAACCTTGTAATAAAGATGTTAATGCCATAACCAATGTTAAAACTATAACATAAACAATTCCAAAATATGAAACCATTAAAGGTAAAATTGGTAATTTAATTGACCTATTGTATAAAAATGTGGCAATGAATCCATTACTTAATCCTTTATCTTTTAAATCACTTAATAATGGATACCACATATAGATTGGTCCACTTGATAACATACCAAAAATTATTGCAGTTAACCATCCATGTTTACCTTGAAAATGTTTTACAATTGTTTTTTTTGTAATAAAATAGTTGGTAATAACTAATAACAAGAAAACTAAAAGTAAACTTGGTAAAATAGTAATTAGTAATTTTATTGAATTATTAATTATTGACCAAAATACTTCTGGTTTTAATATTATTAAAATCAAAAACATAAATACTGTTATTGCTAAAAATATTAATGGTGTTGGACTTTTTTCTGATTTTCTTAATTTCATGAAATTACCCCCACTATAAATACTGTTAATATTGCTACAAATATTGAAAGTACAAAACTAGAAATATTCCTATAAATTGCAAATTTCTTGCCTAACATCACAGATTCTGCAGGTAATTGGATTAATCCCACAGTTACCCAAGATACCATAAATGCAGTTACTGCAATAAGACTAATTCCATTATTTAATAATTCTCCACCAATAATATAACTAGTAATTGGATTCCCTGCAAGAATGCTTCCTAAAGAAGATCCTATGAAAGAATCTAATAAATTATTTTGGAATACTGATGCATAAACTGTTGATGGGATAAATACTTTTGATATACTTACAAGTATAACTACCCCAAACATTACTGGTAATGCCATATACAATGCCTTACCTGCCTTAGCTATTGCATCTAAAATTCTTTGTTTATTCATTCTTTAATCTTTTAAAGATTCTTAATCTTTTAATTTATTTAATTGTTTTTCTATTTCTGCTTTTTCTGCTTCTAGTATTTTTACTTGTTCTTCTTTTGTATAAAGAACTTGTTCTTTTTGACTTAAATTTATTTGTGTTGGTTCAGCAAATCTTCTACATCCCCTACCTAAACCCCTGTTGAATCCTCTTCTACAACCCATTTGATTATTTCCATTCGCATTGTCACAATTTCCCATTTGTCTTCCAGTTCTTGATCCTTGACCTTGTGGTCCTGTTTTATCCATATTTGGCATTTTCGTTTCCTCCATTATGAATACTAATTCATAACTATAATGAATATATATTCATAACTTATATTTAAAGGTTTTGTTTTTTAAGAAATTTCAATTTAGAATTAATGGACCCCCAAACATTATAGGTTTTAAAATTCAAATCAAGAATATAATAAATCCCTCCTTGATTTAAGTTTAAATTGCATAGTTTTATAAGTTAACCTGGGTTATCATCTAAACATAGTTAAATGGTGTTTTTCAAACAAATGGGGTTAAAAATGTATGAAGATCTAAATGAAATTACCATATTTAAGATATTAATACTAGAAAATGGCGTAAAGTTAGATTCAGAGGATACATTTAATAATCTAGAAAACAAAACAGATTATAAATTCAAATTCAGAAATAAAAAACCTCTACGAAATGAAAAATATCAAGTATTTGATATTAGTACAGATAATTCTGTAATTCCTGAAGAAATCTTAATTTCAAAAAATAATCTGCAAAGTATTACAAAACTAAGATACAATCAAAATTCACCTGTTACTTTTTGTTATATTGATAACCAATTCAAATTGAAATATAATGGAAAATTATCAAAATTAGATATTAATCTAGTTAAAAAACATAAAATTCTAAATGAAAAAATACCTATAAATATTTCTAAAAAAGGAAAAACAATTGGAGATTATATTAGTATTGTTGGATTAAATAGAATTACTGTTTTATTTTTTGATGGGTGTTATAATTGGCACTGTGGAAAAGCTTGCTGGTTTTGTGACCTCCATCCAAAAAGAAAAAATGAGGTTGTGGGAATTCCAACCCTAAATAATTTATGTAATTTTGGATCATTAAATGATTGGTGGAATTCTCAAAAAGAAGAATATATTAATTGCATAATCTATTCATTAAAACGAATTCTAGGGGATAAAAAATCTGAAAAAATGCATCTTTTTTTCATGGCAGGAAATACCCCCCTAATATCTCAAGTATGGGACATTGCAAATGAAACTATCAAAAGTATTGCAAATGAAATTGATTTATCTAAATATAATAATTATTTGAATATTGCACCTCATGATAATCAAGATAGACTAACTAAAATGAAAGAATATGGAATAAAACAAGTTCAATACAATCTTGAAGTATCTGATAAAAAAATATTCACAAAAATATGTCCTGGAAAAATGGATTATGATTTATTTATCAATCAAATTAAAGACGCAATATCTATATTTGGAAATGGAAATGTTAGAAGTAATTTTGTTCTAGGGCTTGAACCCATAATCCCTTTATTGGGGTTCTTAGAAAAAATGTCGGAATTAGGTCTGGTTGCAGATTATAGTATTTTTCAACCGAAAAAATGTACTCCCCTTTCAGGTCACAGCTCCCCAAAAGTTGAAGATATAATTAACTTTTCTCAACAGTTGGTGGGCATTTATCTAAAACATAATTTCAAACCAATATTTTGTACATTAAGTAGTAGATCCAGTATAATTAATGAATTGTATCTTGATAAGGTGTTAAAAAATGGAAGGAAAACTAAAAGATAAAATTGTATTTGGGGAAAATGGTAGAAGCAACGCTACATATTATTCCAATGATCTTGAGGAGATTGGCTCATTTGTGAATGAAGGGTGGAAATTTGAACTTGATTATAACGGGAAAGGGGTATGGTTAAGAAGCCCAGATATTTGGTTAGTGGATTTGTCAGATATTCAAAAAATAAATTATTATGGAAACCCGATTATTAATCTAGCATATTTTAATTACTTAAATGAGCTTATAAAATCAAATAATATTAGGCCATATATTAAAAAAGTAATCTGTAAAAATAAGATTTATTATAATGGGTTTGAGTTTGAAATATCTTCAGGACTTGTATTAGAAACTGAAGTTAGAATATTGGGTTCGGATACTAGACTAAACACTTTAAAAAAGGATTTATTCCAAGATTTCTATGAAAGTAAAGAATACAAACAATACTTCAATGACTCAAAAAAGTTCCTTGGTAAAACTGAAATTATTAAACAATCCCACATCCCATTTGAAGACCAAGATAAATCTATAAGAGAATTTTATAAAAATATTCAAAACCTATATAACGGCATTAATGATCATGTTGAATACTATCCTAAAATAATAAACAATTTTATTGAACAACTGCCCCCTCATGATAATTTAGTCCTAATCCCATCTGGATGTTTCAAATATTTATCTTCTTTATTATCCAAAGAAAATATAGATAAAATTATGTTTTGGGAGTTTCATGTAAATAAACATATCAAGAAAAATGTCACGTTATTTAAAAAAGATCTTAAAAATAAAAATGTACTTATTATAGATAATTTGTACTCTGGAAAAACAATGGACCATATGAGTAATTTAATTAAGAAAAAAGGTGGGAACCCTATAAGGTTGGGATTATTTCCAAAAAGTGCGTATTCAATTAGGAAAACTGATTATGTTTTTTTTATTGATAGAGTTATCAAAACAACATCAATAAACCCCTCAAAGGAGTGGTATTTAGAACTATATAAAAAAGTATTAAAGGTGAAGCGAAAATGAAAAATTACATAGAAAAAGAAATTAAGCTAAAAGTTGAAAATCCCAATGAATTGATCGATAAATTAAGAAGAAAAGGTGCTGCATATTTGGGTGGTGCAATTGAAAGAACTACTAGGCTGGATACGGAAAATCTGGATTTTGAAAAAAAAGGAAAATTCATTAGAGTTAGATCTGGATTCTCCAACACTATGACCCTTAAAGAAAAGATTGATAATGATGATAAGTTAGTTAGAAGACGGAAAGAAACAGAATTTGAAATTGGTAATATAGAAAAAGCAGTATATCTTCTTCAGATTTTGGGATTAAATTATTCTAGGATTATGGAAAAATATAGGCAATCATGGAAATACAAAAATGTTAAAATTGAATTAGATGAATTGCCATTCGGGGTTTTCATTGAAATTGAGGGGGAAGAAAAAGATATTCAATCAACTTGTGATGATTTAGAACTTGATTCTACTCAAAAGATTCTTGTTACATACTGGCATCTTCATGAAGAAAAAAGTGATTCAAAAGATATTCTATTTGATAAAAATCATGAAATGAAACTTATTTGATTTACTTAAAATAGTAGCACTCCGCCCCTCTTCAAAAAGTCCCTAAATTATGATATTAAAGATAATTTTAGGAAGATTTATTAACCAAAGAAATCACAATAACCTTATTTAATGGGGGTTAAAATGTTAGGAACAATTGGAACTTTATTTGGAATAGCTATTTTCTATATATTAAGTGGAATAAAAATAGTCAATGAATATGAAAGAGGAATAAGATTTACACTGGGAAGATATACAGGGATTATACCTGCAGGTTTACGGTTTGTATGGCCAATATTTCAAAAATGGAATAAGGTGGATATGAGAGTTAAAGTTGTAGATGTACCTGACCAAGATTGTATGACTAAAGATAATGTTAGTGTAAATGTAAATGCAGTATTATACTATAAAATTAGTCATGCAGATAAAGCAATATTAGAAGTTGAAAATTATAATTATGCAGTATCTCAATTAGCTCAAACAACCATGAGAGATGTAGTTGGTGAAGTGACATTGGATAATTTGTTGAGTAAAAGAGATCAAATAAGTAAGAGAATACAACAAATAGTTGATAAGTCTTCTGACCCTTGGGGTATAAAAGTAGTTACAGTTGAATTGAAACACATAGAACTTCCAAATGATATGAAAAGAACTATGGCTAAAGAAGCTGAAGCTGAACGTGAAAGACGAGCAGTTATAATTAAAGCAGAAGGAGAACTTTTAGCATCAGAAGATGTTTCAAAAGCTGCAACTGTTTTAGGTCA
>JAGLOT010000038.1 GCA_023137655.1 Nanobdellota archaeon
GCCAAGAAATGTTGTTTCTAACCAGGTTTTATAGAATGATTTGCCCATTGCTAATGCACCTTCAGTACAAGTTTTTAGATATTTAGGGATTGGTAAAATATCATTATTAAGAATTTTTTCCCCACTTCGAGTTGAATCTCCAATAAATATTATTCCTGTACCAATTCTCTTCCTCGTTTTTGGGTCTAATATTTCTGCTTCTTCTGCATGATAACTTTTAAGTCTAACTTTAATAATATCTATCTCTGCTTCACTTAATTCAAAAGCACCTGCATTTATGTGATAATCTCTATCTGGAACGGCATTTAAGACTGCAATTTCGCCTTTTGCGTGGTTTGCATCATAAAGCTTATATAACTGCAATCTAGAAGGAATTAGATTAAACGTCCTCTTATAACCATTAACAATTACTTCTTTTGGTTCTCTCCAAGGAATCGTTCTTTCAAAAGAAGATTGATTCAGTAAACTCCCATACCCAATTAGTATCATAATCTAATATATTATGGTAAGATATAAAAATGTTGCTAAATCTCATATATTTATGCTTCCAAAATTTACAAGTAAGGTATTTCTTGCCCCTATGATGAATATAACAGATCCTGCATTTAGATTATTGTGTAGGGAAAATGGCGCAGGTTTAGTTTACACTGAATTAACCAGTGTTAATTCCATTGTTGCTAAAGAAAAAGAAATTAAAAACTTTGTAGAATTTTCTGAGAAAGAAAGACCAATTGCAATACAATTATTTGGTTCTGATAAAGAATTATTGATTAGGGCAGCTAAAATAGTTGAACCTTATTTTGATATTATTGATTATAACATGGGTTGTCCGTCTGCTAAAATAACAAAACAAATGGCAGGTGCTGCTTTATTACAAAAACCTAAGATTGTTAGAGATTTATTAAGTTCTTTGGTCGATGCGGTTGATAAACCCGTTACTTTAAAGATTAGGGCAGGTGTTGATAAGCCAGATAAATTTCTTAAAATTGCTGAAATTGCTGAAGAAACAGGTATTCAAATGATTACTCTGCATGCAAGAACACTGGAACAAGGATATTCTGGGGAAGCAGATTGGTCTTTAATTAAGAAATTAAAAGAAAACGTTAGTATTCCTGTGGTAGGTAATGGGGATATTCAAACTCCAGAAGATGCTAAAAAAATGTTAGAAGAAACTGGTTGTGATTATGTGATGATTGGAAGAGCAGCCAGAGGGGATCATTTTATCTTTAAACAAGCAAATGATTTTTTGAAAACTGGAAAATATGATGATTATGATAGGATTGAGGGATTTAGGAAATATTTGAAGTATGCTAAAAAATTTAACATTAATTTTTCTGCTGTTAGGGCTCAGGCTATGTATTTTACAAAAGGTATGAAGGGCGGAGCAGAAATAAGATGTAGGCTTTCTAGAATTAAAGATTTAGAAGAATTGAAGAATAGTTTAGAGAAAATTTAAATTTTAATCTTTATCAAAATCCATATTGTCTGATCCACTGTAATTGTAATAATTCCAAAACTTAGTGCATAAATGAATTCTAACTCAATTTCTTTTTAGTTAACTTTTTAAAACTACCCTGTTTCTTTGAAGGTATGGTTGAAATCGAGCTAGATATAACAAAGAGTATTGAAGAAAACGCTTCTGATTATTTTGAGAAGGCTAAAAGGCTTAAAAAGAAATTGGAAAAAACCCATAAAGCAATCGAAAGACTAAGTAAGAAAAGGGAAGAAGCAGAGAAGAAGCAAGAAAGAGTTAGAAGAAAAGAAGAAGCTTTGAAAAAACCTAAAAGAGAAAAAGAATGGTATGAAAAGTTCCATTGGTTCTATTCTTCAGAAGGATTCCTAGTTATTGGTGGTAGAGATGCAACTACAAATGAAATTGTAATTAAAAAACATACAGATAAAGGTGATCTTGTATTCCATACAGATGCATCTGGCAGTCCATTTTTTGTAATTAAATCAGAGGGGAAAGAAATTGGAGAAATTTCCATAAAGGAAACTGCAATTGCTACTGCTTCATATTCTAAGGCCTGGAAGAGTGGCCTAATGTCTTTAGAAGTATTTTATGTTACACCAGACCAAGTAACAAAAGAAGCTAAAGCAGGTGAATCTGTCAGCAAAGGAGCATTTATGATTTATGGTAAGAAACAATATTTGAAACCAATGGTTGGTCTTGCTCTTGGATTATATGAGGGGAAGGTGATGGCTGCTGCTTTAAGTTCTATTCAAAAGAATTGTGAAAACTTTGTTGAAGTTGAACAGGGTAAAGAGAAAAAGTCAGATACTGCTAAAAAAGCTCAAAAAGTTCTTAAGGGTGGTGAAGTAGATGATTATGTTTCTGTTTTACCTTCTGGCGGATGCCATCTAAAAAAGAAAAGATAAACTTTTCCTTATATTAAAAAATAAATGTTAGACTTCTTCATACTAAAAAAAGATAATTTTTTAAACAAAGTTATTTATTTCTAATCTTATGGAAAATATACATTGGGCAGATCAATTTGCTGCTAAAGTCATAAGGGAAAAAGGAGATAAGGATTCTTATACTGTAGCTGCAGGAATAACTCCTTCCGGAACTATCCATATTGGAAATTTTAGAGAGGTAATTACTGTAGATTTAATTGCAAAAGCATTAGAAAATAAAGGTAAAAAAGTTCGTTTTATTTACTCTTGGGATGATTGTGATGTATTCAGGAAAGTTCCAAAAAATTTACCAAAACAAGATTTATTAAAAGATTATTTGAGAAAACCATTATTTTTAATTCCTGATGTTTTTAATAAATTTGAAAATTATGCTGCCCACAACAAGGCAGAATTTGAAAAAGATTTACCCTTGATGAATATAAATCCAGAATTTATTCACCAATACAAGAAATATATTGCTCATGATTATGCAGAAGGAATTAAAATTGCTTTAGAACATACAGACAAAATAAAAGAAATTCTTAATGAATTTAGAAAAGAACCATTAGCAGATAGTTGGTTACCTGTATTTGTTTTCTGTGATAAATGTAGTACAGATAAAATTACTAAATTAACTTACAAAGGAGATTACAATTTAAATTATGAATGTGAATGTGGCAATAAACAAACAATTGACTTTAGAAAAGAAGGAATAGTAACATTAAAATGGAGGGTTGATTGGCCAATGCGTTGGGATTATGAAAATGTAGATTTTGAACCTGCAGGAAAAGACCATTTTGCAGCAGGCGGATCTAGAGCAACTGGAGAACTAATTCAGAAAGCAGTTTATGGAACTGAACCACCTTTTGGTTTTGTCTATGAATGGATAGCAATGAAGGGGGGGAAACAATTTGCTTCTTCTTCAGGGGATGTAATTACATTAGCTGAAATGTTATCTGTTTACCAATCTGAAATTATAAGATATTTATTTGCTGGGACTAGACCTAATGCAGTATTTGAGATTAGTTTTGATTTAGATATCTTCAAAATTTATGAAGATTTTGATAAATGTGAAAGAATTTATTTTAAAGAACAAGAAGCAAAAAATGAAAAAGAATATTTTAATCAAAAAAGAATTTATGAATTAAGTGCTGTTGGTGAAATTCCTAAAAAGATGCCTATACAACCATCATTTAGACATATGAAAAATATTGTTCAAATCTGTAGTAATGATATGGGCAAAATAATTGCTTATTTAAAACCTAAAAATGATATTGATAAACAAAGAATCATCACAAGAGCAAATTGTGCAATTAATTGGTTGAAAAAATATGCTTCTGAAGATATGAAATTTATAGTGCAAACTGAATTACCCTTAGTTGAATTAAGTGATGATGAAAAGAATGCATTAATTCAATTATCAGAATCATTGATTAAAGATAAATTTGATAATGAAAGTTTATTTAATGAATTTTATAATCTTGTTAAGGCAAATAATTTGAAAACAGGTGACTTTTTTAAGGCAGCATACTCTGTAATTATAAACAAACAAAAAGGCCCAAAATTAGCACCATTTATATTGGAAATTGGTCAAGAAAAAATTTCTCAGCTATTATCCCAGTTAAAACCATAACATTTTTACTTTTGAATTTGAAGATCTTAAGTCTGCAAAGTTTATACTCTTCTGATTGGGTGAAAAAGTAAGAAGAGTACGCTATTCATTGTTTTAAAGATGGAGTCAAAGACGAAATCTTTTTACTGCCAAAATTATAAATTCTGCAAAAAGAACAAGTTCTTTAAGGTTTTCCTTATTGTAAAACCAAGCATAAATATTTCTACGAAACGTTTATAAAACGCAATGTTTTCTTTGAATGTATGGTTGGAGATAAAAAAATACTTAAAATTATAGAAGAAGTTATAATGATAGATAAAGAGGGTAAAGAAAGAAAAATTCTTGCTAAAATTGATACTGGGGCTACAAGAAGTTCTCTGGATACAAGATTAGCATCAGAACTTAAACTTGGCCCAATTGTTAGAACCAAATTAATTAAATCTTCACATGGTAGTTCTTTAAGACCTGTTATTGAAGCAGAATTAGTACTTAAAGGAAAAGACTTTAAGACTCAGTTAACTTTAGCAGATAGAAAGAGAATGAAATATAAAATACTCATAGGAGTTAATACATTAAGGGAAGGAAATTTCCTTGTGGACCCATCAAAATGAAAGCAGCATTAATCAGTTTAGGAAGTACAAGTTCAAAATGGACAGCCGAAGCTATGCGAAAATATTTTGATGAAGTAGTAGAAATTGATATTCGACATATTGAAGTTAATATTGGAAGGGATGGAAATAAAGTTTTGTATAAAGGAGAAGAACTTGGAAAATATGATTGTGTATTTGGTAAGGGTTCTTTCAGGTATGCAGAGTTAATGGCTTCTATTACATCTATTTATGATAAGAAATGTTATATGCCAATTGAACAAGGATCATTTACAATTGTTCACGATAAATTATTAACCCATTTAGATTTACAAAAACATAATATCCCTATGCCTTTAACTTACATTAGTGCTACTGTTCAAGCAGCAAGGGCAATTTTACAAAAAGTTAATTATCCAATTATTATGAAGTTCCCAAAAGGAACTCAAGGTAAGGGTGTAATGGTGGCAGATTCCTATGCTGGTGCTTCATCATTATTAGATGCTTTAGATTCATTAAAACAACCATTTATTATTCAAGAGTTTATTGAAACCGATGGTTCTGATATTAGGGCACTTGTTATTGGTGATAAGGTTGTTGCATCAATGGCCAGAAGAGCTAAAGGTGATGAAAAAAGGGCTAATCTTCACGCAGGTGGAAAAGGTGAAGCTGTAACTTTAGATGCCCATACTAAAAAAATCGCTGTTGATACTGCAAAAGTTTTAGGTGCAGATATTTGTGGTGTTGATATTCTTGAAAGTCATAGAGGTCCATTAGTTATTGAAGCAAATATTTCCCCAGGATTACAAGGTATTACAAAAGCGACTGGTGTTGATGTTGCAGATAAGATTGCTAAATTTCTTTATTTGAAAACAAAAGATTTTGTTGAAGATAAAAAAGATAAAAAAACTCAGAAGATTATGGGTGATTTAGGTATTGGTAATGGTAAGGAAGAGAAAAAACAATTAATCACAACCCTTGATTTAAGGGGAAACAGATTGTTATTGCCAGAATTAATGACTAATGTTACCAAATTTAATGATAAAGATGAAGTTGTTCTTGAAGCTAGAAAAGGCGAATTAATTATTAAGAAGTTTTAAGTAATGAATAATAATTTTGACTATAAATTCTAGTATAACGTCCTAAAAGATGTTTACATCTCCTAATTGTATTTTTATGTTTAACTGTCAAATCCTTTCTAGTTAAAACTTGACCAAGATAGTTATTTGCACTTTGTATATCTGCCCAACCTAAATAAAAATTACCAGAATTGATAACCTTACTCAAATTTAAAACATTTTGTCTACATATAATTTCTTTTTCTTTTGAAGCCAATTCTGAATTAGACATAGCTTTTCTAACATTTTGAACAAAAACATCATCGATAGAATTCATTTTTATTAGTGAAAAAATAAGAAAAAATAAAGAGATTTATTCCCTTAACCTCTTGGAGATTTTTAATCTCGAAGATCTTTTGATTCGCCGCCCCTATAGATAGATGCGAAAGAAGGTGTAATTACCATATAATCATCGCCAAATCCTGCAATGTCACCATCAATAGCGTCACATGTGTTTTTAAGCTTATTAACTGCCCTTTTAAGTTCGATAAGATCTTTATCTTTTAATGGTCTTATGTTAATCAAAGTAATAGTATTTCCCTCTCTTAATACATCAAGGATTGGTTTAATATCTGAGAAATCCTCTATTGTAAATGGTCTAACTATGATTTTTGACATGCCATCATTATC
>JAGLOT010000039.1 GCA_023137655.1 Nanobdellota archaeon
ATCAAGAAATTAAAGAAAAGATTGAGGAATTTAAAACAATTAAACCTGTTCAAAATAAAGGAAATTATACTGATGTTAAAAACTTAAGATTCCAAATTGAAAAATTAGAAGAAAAGATGGAAACTGAAGCTCTTTCTTTTGATAAAGAAAGAAAATTAAATGATGTAATTAAACAAAAGAAAAAAGAACTGAAAGAAGTTGGTGCATCTAGCGAGAATTTTGATAAGGCAAGAGGTCTTTCAAAAGATATTGAAGTTGTAAAGAAGAAAGCAGATGAAAAACACAAAGAAATTCAAGATAAAGCTAAAAAAAGTCAAGAATTACACTTACAAATATTAGAAATTTCTAAAGAAGTTGATGGATTAAAAACAAAAAGAGATACTGCACAAAATAAATTCTTAGAATTAAAGAAGAAATTTGTTCAACTTAATAATAAATTAAAAGTAAATATCTCTGTTGTTAGAGAAAAATTAAAGAGAAACAAGAAAGAGAAGAAAGTTAAAGAAAGCAAGAAAGAAAAAGAAATAGTTAAAGAGAAGAGTGAAGAAGTTAAAGAGAAATTGAAGAAAAAAGGCGTTAAATTAACTACTGAAGATCTTTTAGTCATGCAACAAATGAAAGATGAAGATATTTCATTTAATATTGATGTTGTTGTTGATAAAAAAGATTCTAAATAATTCTTATATTTATTCTACCCTATAATGTATGGAAATCTTATTCTACATAATTAAAATGTAATTATAAAATAAAGAATAGACTATGAGATTAAAAATAAGAATAAATAAAATATAAGAAAATAATTAATTAGATTTGAATTCTACATAACTACAATGTCCACATGTAGACCTGTTTTTATGATTAGCTAAAAAGAATCCTGGGCCGCATTTTGGACAAAACTTATTCTTTCTAGTTAAAGTATCTCCAGAGATTTCATATTTTTCCCATCTTTTACTTTCAACTTTCTTTTTCTTTGCCTTTGAATCTTTTGGTTTTGGTTTACCTTTTGCTGCCATTTTTATTCCTCTTTAACTGCTTCAGGTGCAGTTTCTTTTGGTTCTTCTGTTTTAGGCTCAGCTGCTGGTTCAGCAGGAATTTCTGCTGGAGCTTCTACTTTAGGTTCTGGTTTTTTAGGTTCTTTGATAGCCCTTATCTTTTTCTCTAAAACTGCCATAACCTTTTTATCTTCGTAAATGTAAGCTTCAATCTTAGCTTTTTGTGAACCAAATTCAGTATAAATATGTTTTACCAATGTTAAGTCTGATTTTGTTTTAAGTTTTTTTGATATTGCTTGAACTAAATCATACCTTGAAGGTGTTTGCCCTTCGAAAGTTATTTCTGCTATGACTGCTGTTCTTGAAAGCAATGGTTGTTTTTCTTGTTTATTTATATTTAAATCCATTTTATCTTACCTTTATGGCATATTCGCCTTTTGCTTTGATTCCAATTTTTTGTGCAACAACTGATTTGCTTGGATCTATGATTATTAATCTACCTTGCCAATTTGTGCTAAACTGATTTCCTTTACAGTTAGGGCAAGTCTCACCCTCTACAAATAATTTACATTTCTTACATGCTTTCTTCATTTTTGATTTCCTTTGTTTTTTAATAAAAATGATTGCAAGAAGACAAAGTCTTCAGGTGTTTCATTTTTTGGTTTCCTTTTTAGCTGGTTTTTCTTCAGCTTCTTCTTTGATCCAATCAACTCTACCAAGAGTTGCTTGTCTCATTGTTAGGCCTATTTTAGGGTTTGCTGCATCTTTAAAGCTCACTGCAATAACCTTTGCCTTACATTTGTCTCCCACTTTTAATGATCTTTTGCTTTCTTTACCTGACAAAACCTTGTCTTTGGAAAATGAAACAAAATCGTCCATTGTTTGTGAAATATGAATCATACCATCTATTGGGCCAATTGACATGAAAACGCCAAAATCTGTAATATCTCTTACTCTACCCATTAAAACTTCGTGTAATTCTGGTTTGAATGATAATAATTCGAATTCAGTTTCATAATATGATGCACCATCTCCAGGAACTATGGTTCCGTCGTAGATTTTATCTATTTTAAGTACATCTATGATAATTCCTAAATCTTGAGAAATAAAATTATTATAAGTCTTTTTAATTGCTGTTGTAACAGACACTTCTACTGAATCCCCAAAGAGTTTTGGTGGAACTCTTATGTGGTCCTTGAGTTTTAGTTTATAAAACATTTTAAATTATAATTAGGTGTTTTTTTTGCCTTAATGTGATTATTTTTATGTCTCTGTTTTTAAGCTTTTCCTTTAAGAGCTTATCTTGTGTAGCTACTAAATAACCATTCTTAGCTGCAAATTCAACGATTTTATCGTCTACTGAACTAATTTTACTTAGTGAATTAGCTGTCTTTAAATGCTTTACGGTTTTTTTGACTTTAAGAGGCATTTTTTCTAGATATGATAGGGTCGCTTTGGCTGCTCTGCCGTCCGAACCCTTGTCTAAACGAGCTATTTTTTCTAATTCTAACACAATAAGGTCAAGTATAATTATTTCTGGATTATCTATTATCCTCTTTAACTCTGTAAATATATCTACCTTGAGGGTAAATGGAAGAAGTATAAAATTAGTATCTAATAGGATTTTAGTCATAATTAAAGGTTTTTTTGTTGTTTTATATAACTTTCTGGATTATTCTGGTTTGGTTAATAATTTTGGTGCAAATTTACCTGCAAGGGTTGATGTTGCTATACTATATACCATAAAGATAAGAATTAATGGGAGGATATTGTTTAATGCTGGTATGTTAAGGGTCATTAGAGAGAATATAACTACTGCTACTGTAATTCCTTTTGAAATATTTAGAGACATGAACAATTTTTCATTTTTAGTGTATCCATCTTTAAAAGTTAAATTTACTGCAATGTATCTAATAACTAGATAGATTAGGAAAAGTAAAATAGATCTTATGAAAAAGAAAATATCAAAAGGTATTGCAATACTAAATCCAATTAATATGAAAACAAGAATTTCTAATGAATTTGAAAACATTGAAGAGAATTCATTTAATGTGCTTTTTTCTTTTACAGTTATATTCCCAAAGAATAATCCCAGTGCTACAACTGCGATTACACCTGAACCACTGAGGTTTTCTGCAATAATATAGGTCAATAGAGCAGATGTAATTAATGCTATGGGACTTAATTGATCAGAATATTTTTTCCTCATTAATTTAAATATTAATAATCCAATAAAAATTCCAGAACCTAATCCCACTATAATCTGTGTTAAAAAAGGTATAATGGAAGTTTCAACTAATGTTGAAAAATTAATTGTAGCCCCTATATTATAAAATAAATCTAAGAATAGAAATGGTAGAATAACTGATAATGGTGTGTTTATGATTGATTCAATTTCTAAAAGTCTAGCAACCTTTCCAGAAAATCCTTTTAATAATATTAAAACTGCTGCAGAATCTGTTGCAGACATTAGGGCGGAGAATATTAATGCTAAAATAACTGACTGAAATAGTGAATCTCCTGCTATGCCATATATCAACATTGCAGGTATTGTTAATAATAATGTATTTAATATTAAGAAAACAAAAGCTAATTTCATTGCCTTAAAAGATAATGTATCAAAAGTTTTTAATTTTAATCTGGATGTGGAGTCAAAAAGAATCATTACTAGTGCTATTATACTGATACTGGTAAGAAATACTGGTGAAAGAGTCATATGATCCCCTTGGAATTTTATATTTCCCAATAAAATTCCTGTTAGAATTAATAGAAGTACATTTGGTATTTTTAGCTTATTTGAAATAATCGAACATATTATCCCTGCAAGTAATAGTCCTGCAATTGCCGTTAAATAAAATAAAGCTGCCATTTTACCTCTTTTTAGATTTTAAAGTCCTAGAGTTTTAAAAAGCTTTTTATATTAATATGATGATGAATGTGTATGGATATTTTAAAAGAAGTTTTATCTAAAATTAAACCAGAAGGTAAAGATAAAAGAATTAATGAATTTGTTAAAGAATTGCAAAAAAGAGTAGGTAAGAAAGCTGAAGTGTTTATTGGTGGTTCTTTTGCTAAAGGTACATATCTTAAGGATAATTATGATATTGATGTTTTTGTAAGATTCTATAAAGAAGGTAAAATTAGTGATGTATTGGAAAAATGTTTGAAGGGTTTAGATTATGAAAAAATCCATGGTAGTAGGGATTATTTTCAGATTAAAAATGATTTTAATTTTGAGATAGTTCCTGTTTTAAGAATTAATAAACCAGAAGATGCTATTAATGTTACAGATATGAGTCCTTTGCATGTTAATTGGGTTAATAAGAATGGGAAGAATTTGAAAGATGATATTAGGTTGTTGAAACAATTTTGTAAGGCTTGTAAAGTTTATGGTGCTGAGAGTTATATCAAAGGTTTTTCTGGCCATGTTGTAGATATATTAGTTATTAATTATGGTGGATTTGAAAAAGTTTTGAAGGCTAGTTTAAAATGGAAAAAAAAAGAAGTTATTGATTATTATAATTATCATAAAGGTAAAGTTATGTGGAATATGAATAAGTCTAAATTAAATTCTCCTTTGATTGTTGTTGACCCTGTATTGCCTTCAAGAAATGCAGCTGCTGCACTTTCTGATGAAAAATTGAATATGTTTGTTGATTCTGCCAAGAAGTTTTTGAAGGAGAAAGATAAGAAATTTTTTGTTGTTGAAAAGTTTAATGTTGAAAAGTTTAAAGGATTAGTGTTAGAATTTGAAAGTCTTAAGGGAAAAAAAGAATCAAAGATTCTTTATATGAAAGAAGATGTAGTTGGCGCTAAGATTTTGAAAGCTTATGAATTTATTTCTAAAGCGTTAGTTGAGTTTAAAGTTATTGATTCTGGTTGGGATTTTGAATATATGTGGTTTAAAGTTAAGAATAATGAGATTGAAAAAGAATTTGAAAGAATTGGTCCTGATGTGGGTATGAAAGATGCTGTTAAGAAATTTAAATTAAAACATAAAACTTATGTTAAGGATGGAAAAGTTTGTTGTAAAATTGAAAGAGAATTTATTATGGTTGATTGTATGATTAAGGATTTGATTAAGAAAAAATACGTTAAAGAGAGGGTTAAATGCATCAAATTGTTGAATTAATTTTGATTACTCTTGCCCCATTTTTAGAGTTACGAGCTAGTATACCCTATGGGATACTTATTGGCATGGATGTTTGGTTAGTATTTTTTGTTTGTGTTATTACTAATATAATATTAGGACTTGTTGTTTACTATTTATTAGATAAGTTTATTCATTTAGTTGTTAAAATTAAATGGATTGGTAAGATATATGATAAGATTGTAGTTAAGGTTCAACATAGACTTAAGAAGTATGTTGAGAAGTATGGTGAATGGGGTGTTGCCTTGTTTATTGGAATACCTTTGCCAGGAAGCGGTGTTTATAGTGGTGCCCTTGGTAGTTATTTGATTGGGTTAAAATACAAAAAGTTTATAATTGCCGAGATAATTGGTGTAATTATTGCTGGAGCTATTATTACTTTAATTGTTGTTAGTGGTAGTAGTTTGTTTATTAAATGAGGGGATAAATATGATGGATTATAAGAAAACTGAAAGTTGGATTATAGCAATTGTGTTAATATTTGCAATTGTTGGACTTATTGCTAATGTTACTTTTGCCGATTTAACCGGACAAGCCTATAAAAAAATAAGTCATAGTGCTCCAGTTCCTAATGCGGCTTGTGGAGATGTAATTAAAAATTCTCTTGTACTAAATACAAACTTAAATTGTGACAATACTGGTTTGTTTGTTGGGGCTAATGATATTACTATAGATTGTAATGGCCATACAATTTCATACTCCAAGTCAAATTATGGTTATGGGATAAATAATGAACAAGGATATAATGATGTAACAATTCAAAATTGTAAAATTCAAGAAAAAGGAACTGAGAAATTAATAGTTAGATATGGTATTTATTTTAAAGATGATGAGAATTCCAATATTTATAATAATGATATTAAAATAATATCCAGTCGTGCTGCTATCAAAATGGAAGATAGTCAAAACTTAAATCTAAAAGAAAATACTATAAAAGTTGATGCCCCATGGATGTCTGGCATATGGTTAAATGGAATTGAAGAAGGGATAATAGATAAAAATAAAATTAGTACAATAGGCGATAGTGAATATGGGATAAATGTAAGATATAGTGACAAAATAATTGTTGAAAATAATTATGTTAATACCGATGGTTATGGGACCCAAGCAATATATTTTACAGGATCAAATAAAATCTATATAAATAATAATTATGTTAAAACTAGTACAAAAAGTGGATCTAATGG
>JAGLOT010000004.1 GCA_023137655.1 Nanobdellota archaeon
CTCAAAAGGAGATTTATCAAACGCTGAAATTGTAATTAAAGAAGGCGATGATACCAAAATCAAATGTAATACTCAAGATACTGTAAGATCAAAGTATAGTATTGAGTATTTGAAGAAAATGATTAATGGTTCTAAGATATCTGGAGATGGTAATGTATTGATACAATTCAATAAGGATTATCCATTGAAGTTAGAGTATAAGACTATTAATAAAGTTCAGATAACTTTTATTCTTGCACCTAGAGTCGAAAACGACTAGCATTATTATGAGGCCTGTTACATTAGTTTATTGTATAAGGGGTAATTCTGTACTTTTTGGTATGAAAAAGAGAGGATTTGGTTCTGGTAAATTAAATGGTTATGGTGGCAAGGTAGATTCTGGTGAGAAAATAATTGATTCTGCCGTAAGGGAACTTTTTGAAGAAGCAAGAATTCTTTGTAGGAAAAAAGATTTAAAGAAAGTAGCTGAGATTGATTTCTATTTTAATGATATTCCAAAAGAAAAGGGGTGGAATCAAACAGTTCATGTTTATATTCTTAGAAAATGGTTAGGGGAAGTTGAAGAGACAGAAGAAATGACGCCTGAATGGCATAAAATAAGTAAAATACCATTAGATAAGATGTGGATAGATGATGAATACTGGTTACCTTTGATTTTGAAAGGTAAGAAGATTAAAGCTTCTTTTGTGTTTGATCAAGAAGGAGAATCTATCAAAAAGTATCAAATTGCCGAAACTCGTTTCTGAATCTACTCTAAAATAGTAATATTTATAATATTCTTTATTATTAGTCTGATATGGGGACAATATATACTATTTTTAAGAGTATTAATTCTAAGATTTTAATATGCAAAGATAGTGTTAATTATATTTAATTGGGGGATTGTAAAATGAATTTAAGTGAATTAGTTATTGTACAAACAAATGACTTGCCAATCAAACATAAAGGCAATGTACATGATGGGAAGGTAAGATCTGTTTATTGGTTAGGTGAAAATGAAAATGAAAACCTTGAAAAACAAAGTATTGGTAGACCAAATTCAGAAAAAGGAATTATGGTTATTAGTGATAGAATTTCTGCATTTGATTACAACTGGCAAACTGAAAGTGGATTAAGTGGAGTTCCTGGAAAAGGTGCTTCTTTAAATGCAATCTCTAAATATTGGTTTGATAGATTTGAAACAGAAGGTCTTGCAAGAAATCATGTTTTAGCTACGCCCCATCCATTGGTATGGATTGTTGAAAAAGCACAGCCAATCAAGATTGAAGCAATTGCAAGGCAATTCATAACTGGAAGCATGTGGAGAGCATATGCAAAAGGGAAAAGAACTTTTTGTGGAATTGAATTGCCGGAAGGATTAATAGAAAATCAAAGTACTGGTGGATTGTTAATTACTCCCTCCACAAAGGGTATTTTGAGGGGCATTCCAGGAGTTGAAGAAAGTGAAGATATTAACATAACAAGACAACAAATTTTAGATAATTATGAATCTTTTGGATTTAAACAAAAACTTGATGTGCCCAAATATGAATCTTTATTGATATCTGGATTTAAATTGATTGGCAATGAATTAAGTCAACGTAATATAATATTTGTAGATACTAAATTTGAATTTGGATATGTTACTGGTGAAGATGGAGCATCTGAGGTGATTTATATAGATGAAATTGGGACCCCCGACTCCTCAAGATATTGGTCTTTAAGGCCTTATATGAAAGGGGAAGCAGTAGAAGAATCCAAAGAAGTATTTAGAAAAGCATTATTAGATAGTGTTCCAGATTCTGATGTTTTAACCAACAAAGATAGAATGGATGAAAGAAAAGAGTTAGCAAGAGAATTTAAATTTCCAGATTCTGTTTTTGTAAATACAGGTAATTTATACCAAAGATTGGCTCAAACTATCACTAGTAAGCCAGTTCCTACAATTGAAAATGCAAGGGAAGAAATAATAGAAAGCTTAATCCCATATGGATTAATTGAGTGAATGGAAGAAAATTAAAATGAAACAATTATACAATCCAAGAGATGGGCAAATGAGAGTTGTTGGATTAATGTCTGGCAGTGGTTCCAATATTGAAAAAATTTTAGAAGCAGAAAGGAGATTAAATTCTGAAAATGGAGAATCCCCCTACAAAATGGTAGGAATTTTTAGTGATAGATATAATAGTAATGCTACCAAAATTGGGAGGGATTTTGATATTCCTGTAATTATAAGAGATATCAGAGCATTCTATAAAGCTAGAGGGAAACCTAGGAAAGATTTAGGTATAAGAGCTGAATTTGATGCAGAAACAGTTAGAGCATTAAAACCTTTTGAAGCAAGTGTTGCTGCCTTTGGTGGATATATGAGTATTGCAACTGCGCCATTAATGAATGCTTTTTTAGGGTTAAATGTTCACCCCTCCAATTTATCTATCTTAAATGCAAATGGTGAAAGAAAATATACTGGAGACCATGCTGTAAGGGATGCAATTCTTGCAGGTGAAAAAGAAATTAGATCCACTACACATCTCATTGAGCCTCAAGTTGATTATGGTAGAATCTTAATGATATCTGCACCATTAAAAGTTGAACTTGATGAAAATTTTGATAGTGGGGATAAAGAAAGTGTCAAAAGTGCAGAAGATTTTAATCAAACAAGGCTCAAAGAACTGGGTGATTGGATTATTTTTCCAAAGACCTTGGAATATCTAGCAACGGGCAGATTTGTTGAAAATTGTTGTGGGGAAATAAACTGGTTGCAATAACTACAACGTGATGGTAGGGATGAGTGATTCTAGTTAATCTATTTTTTCTTCCTGCTAACTGCGCTGAGAATTGTTGAAATTATAGTAATCCAGATAGTTGCAATTAATATCTGCTGAAAATAACTAGGCCACCCGTTTAGGAAAATAAAAATAATAGAAGCAACAGTGCCAATACCAATATTGATAGGTGTGATTCTTCTCAATAACTGAGTAAAATCATTAAATGCTACATTCTTCTGTTTTGGTTGATGTCTTATCTTGTAATCTCTAATTACCTTTTCTTTAAAGAGTCTAATTTCCACCCTCGTCATTGGTTTACGCATTTGCATAATCCAAGAATATGTGGGTGCCTATTTAAAGCTTTTCTTCTAAAAGAAAAAGAAAAATTTTCTATTTTTAGATAATTTATCCCTGACATGTCTTTTTCTAAATCTGATTAAAGAAGTTAAAGTTAAACCTAGGAATATTACTAAATAGATTAATATATAATATATATTAGGTCCTAATGAGGTTAAATCTTTTCCAAATAATATTGCCTGCCTGAATAATTGAGTTGAAATCATAAATGGGTTAAGGTTTGTTAAAAACAATAAATCTGGGGGTATTGATTCTATTGGTACAATTACATCTGATAATATAAAGAAAATTGTGCTAAATGATACTGCACCCAGGGTGGATGTTTCTCTGGATTTGAATAAATAACCAATACCCATTCCAAAAAATATGAAGACTGTTGAAATAATTAATGCTAATACTGCTAGTATAAAGAATTGTGATGAGAATGGGTCTATGGATACTTTAAATAATAATATACTAATTACTAAAAGTATAATTATCTGAAATAACATAATGAATAAGCAAGTAAAATAATTAGATAATAAGAAAATTATATTTCTTGTGGGGGTTATATGATTCCTCATATGTGCAGTGGATGTTTTTTCCATCATAACTAGGTTTGATGCTAATATTATTGATACAAACATTATTACTAGAGTTAAAAGTGATGGGAAGAAATAATTCAAATGTGTTTTTTCTGATGCAACAGGATTTATTTTAACCTCTGTTGGATTTACTATGTCTTCTGCATCCCTTAATGAAACAGATAATATGCCTTGATTAATTGTATTAATTGTACCCTGTAAATCTAATAAGGAAACCCTACTGGTGCTTATCTTTTGTTTTGCTGTTGCAATCTTTGATAAAACACCAGTTCTTGCTGAACTAGCAGAACCTAATTGGGATTCTATATCCTCTAAACTATCATCAATTTCATTTATTATTGTAACAAGATTAGAAGACTGATTTTGATTTTCATTGTATATTTGAGAAGTGCTATTATCTAATAATGTGAGTAATTCATTAATGTCTTCCAATTGATTAATTATATTATTTTTCTCTGAAGGAGAAATGGTTAAGTTATTAACATCAGCCCCTATATCTATTAACGTATCTGAAACTTCACTTACAAAATCATCAGTTTCATCATACATGTCTGAAACTGCACCCCTTAATTGACTAGAATAACTAGATAAGGATGTGATTTTAAAATTATTGCTATCATAAGATAAATCAACTTCATTTAATTCTGTTTTAATAACATCTAAAGAAGTATCTATTTCAGAATTCTTTTCAATTAAATTTGCTATTAATTCTCCCTTGCCCTTTAATGCAGATTCGGTTGATTCAATTTGGGATAAAATATTTGTAGTTAAATTCACACTTATTGCAGATGTACTTTCTGAAATTTGAGAAGTTACAGATTCAATAACAACATATACTATATTTATTTTAGAATAATCTACATAGAAATCTATCTGGTTTTTATTCGACGTGCCAATTTCAAAGTTTTTAGGAAATACAATGCAAACATGAAATTTACCCTCTTTAACACTATTAATACAATTTTCATGTGAATCTGATTGGAATACTGAGAAAGAATTTTCTTCCAAATTATCTATGTATGAATTTGTTAATTCATTATAATCTTCTGAAAAAGTGGTAATTGAAATGGAATATTGATTTGTATTACTAAATGCAAGACCTGCAAGAAGCATAATTAGAATTGGGCCAATTAGAATTATTAAAGCAGAAAACTTAGATCTAATTAAAAGTTTAAAATTCTTTTTTATTAATTCTATTAGTTTCTTCATTTTTTATTTTTATTTGGTTATTTTTGAAAAATGAATGGCCTGAAGACATCTAGTCTTCTGATTTTCATTTTTTTGTTTCTACTTTGATTTGTTTTGATTTAATCTGATTATTTTCCTATGAGTGAACTGAATACTTCTTTTAACGGTGGCTGCTCTAAATTAATGTAAACTATTTCTTCTTTATTTTTTTCAATTAAATGAATCATTTTATGTAATGCAATTTCTCCTTTTTTTGCGTAAACGACTAATTCGTCTTCCCCATAATCTAATCTATTAATTTTAGTTTTTAATTTCCTAAGATCTGAAATAATTTTCTTGTAATTTCCAGGAATTGATTTAAGGTGGATTTCAACACCTTCCGAATATTCTTTTTTGACTTTACCTACTGGACCTTCCTTGACCACCTTTCCTTTATTGATTATACAAATGCTGTCACAGAAATCATCTAGTTCTGTTAACAATTGAGATGCAATAACAATTGTGGTCCCTTGTGCATTTATTTTTTTAAGGATTTCCCAGGTTTGTTTTCTAAGAACTGGATCTAAATTGGCCGTTGGTTCGTCAAGAAATAAAATCCTTGGACTATGAACTAATGCACAGGCAAAACATAATCTTTTTTGCATTCCACCTGAAAGGTTTTTACTTAATACATTTTTTGCATCATCTAGTTCTACTAATTTAAGTAAAATGTCTGCATTCTTCTTTCCAAACTTTTTAGGTAAATCATATAGTGTTGAAAAATGTTCAACATTTTCTTGGACTGTAAGCATGCTATGAAATGAAGGTGATTGAAATGAATATCCAAAAAGTTTTTTGATCTTATTGGAATGTTCTGATAAATCCCAGAATTGATTAGGTTCAATTTGATATGAAATTCTACCTTTGTCTGGTTTTAATAAGTCTGCCATTAAACTAAGTAGTGTTGATTTTCCAGAACCAGACATACCAATAATGCCATATATTTCCCCTTTTTGAATCTCTAGGTTAATATCTTTAAGAATTTGTTTTTTGCCAAAATTTTTTGAAATGTTCTCTAATTTAACGATAATTGGTGGCATAATTAATAGATAATCTTGATTATTTTTAAAGTTGCGTTTCTCCTCAAAAGTGGTAAGGCCCTAATTGAAAGAAAAAAGGTTTTTATATGGTAAAACATCTATAGGTATTATGAGGTGTGATTTATGTGGAAAAGAGGGAAATCTGGTCCGAACAATAGTTGAAGGGACAGAATTGAATGTATGTAGAGGATGTTCTAGTTTTGGAAGGGTTGTTGAGCGAGGATCAAGGCCAATTCATGTAAGTAATGAACCTATAAGTAATAATGGGAGAAGTAGAAGATACACCTCTGTAACTAGGGATATTGCGCCTAAGATTGTTGAATTTATTAAAGATGATATTGGGCAATTAATTAAAAGAAAAAGAGAGAAATTAGGATTAAAACAAGAAGAATTTGCTAAAAAAATAGCAGTTAAAGAATCTATGGTTCATAATATTGAATCTGGACATTTTAAACCTAATATCGAAATGGCGAGAAAAATTGGGCGATTTCTTAAAATAAAACTTATTGAAGATGCAGTAGAAGGAAAAATTGAGAAAATAACAACTATTGGAGCGAGTGGAATGACTTTGGGAGATATGATAACAATTACGCAGAGGAAGAAAAAGTGAATGTTGGTGAGCTTTTAATATATTGTATGACTTTCTTTGGATTATATACGTCTATATATTTCTTAATGACTATTTTTGAAAAACGAAAAGATTTGAGGAAAGGTGATGCAAAGATGTGTCCAAAAGTTACTATTTGTGTTCCTTGTTATAATGAAGAAAATACAATTGTTAAGACATTAAAATCTTTAATAAAATTAGATTATGATAAAGATAAATTGGAAATTATTGTAGTTGATGATGGTAGTACTGATAAAACATATAAAAAAGCCAAAGCATTTGCAGAAAAACATAAAGAAGTAAACATTCAAATTTATAAAAAAGAAAATGGTGGAAAGTATACTGCATTAAATCTTGCAATTGAAAAATCTACTGGTGAATTCTTTGGGGGATTAGATGCAGATAGTTTTGTGGATAAAAAAGCATTAAGGAAAATTGTTAAGTTTTTTGAGGATAAAAATGTTACTGCAGTAACTCCTAGCATGTTAGTTGATAATCCAAAGGGGGCTTTACAAAGAATTCAATATATTGAATATTTATTAGGTGTTTTTTTGAGAAAGGTATTTGCTGAAATTGGAAGTGTCCATGTAACTCCTGGCCCATTCAGCATTTATAGGAAAAGTTTCTTTGATGAATATGGTGGATTTATACAAGCACATCATACAGAAGATCAAGAAATGGCTATGAGGGCACAAAGACACGACAAGGTTATTGAAAATGCAGTAGATGCGTATGTTTATACTGTTGCACCAAATGATTTTAGAACGTTGTATAAACAAAGATTAAGGTGGTATAGGGGATTTATTAGAAATGTCATAGATTATAGAGATCTATTTTCTGCCAAACATGGTAACTTAGGTATGTTTATTTTGCCTTCCTCTTTTATTTCTGTAATATTTGTAATATTTTTTATGGTTTACTTTATTGTTGAAAATGTTAATAATTTAGTGGACCAATATCTTGCATTGAACGCGATTAATTTTGACATATGGGAATTATTAAAACATATAAAAATCGATATATTTTTTATGAACACATCTGCAATTGCTGTACTAGGTATAATATCTTTAATGTTTGCACTTATAGTAATTTTAGTAGCAAAAAAAATGGCTAAAGAAAAAAAGCCAATAACTATATCTTACATATTATTTATTGTATTTTATTGGATGTTATTTGGTTTTTGGTGGTTTGTTTCCGCAATTGCCGCATTATTTACTAAAAAATCTAAATGGGGCCATAAAAGTCATGAAATATAATTGATTAAATTTATAGAATAAATAAAAGAATTTAAAAATACAAAAGGGTTAAGATTAAAAATGAACAAAAAAAGGTTTTCAACACATAAATCAATAACAGTTTTATTACTTACAATAATAATATTCTCATTGGGTATTGTAGTCGGAAATTATAACACTAGTCAGAAATTTAGTCAGGTTTTATCTTTAAGTAAAAATTTACAAACTCAGACCCTTGGAGCAGAGGTTGTTAATGATATTTTAGAAGAAAATCTTTGTGAAATGAATAATTTGGATTACTTAAACGATGATTTATTTGCCTTATCTGAAAGATTAGGCTATATGGAAACTGTTCTAGGTTCAGAGAATTCGCAAGTGGTAGAATTAAAAAATGATTACTTTGTAATTGAAGCTAGACATTGGATATTAACAAAAAGAAAAAATGAAAGATGTTCTAATGGAGATACAGAATTAAATGAAACTATAGTACTTTACTTTTATAGTAATGAGGGGGATTGTCATAAATGTAAGGAACAAGGCTCTGTTCTTGTTTACTTAATGCAGAAATATAAGGGTATGAAAATTTACTCTTTTGATATTAATGCAGATTCACAAGTTGTTAGAGTTATAAAAAATGTTTATGATATTGAAGGGACCCCAGGATTGATTATAAATGACCAATCATATGTGGGTTATTTGAATATTGAGGGTTTTGAGCAACTTGTAGAAAACCAAAAATTAGTTGAATAAATAATAATTACAATCATTATAATCCTTATGGAAATATATTGTATATTTTTCTTTTAATTTATTTATGAATGTTTGTTTTGCTGTGTTACATTTAATGTCTCCTTGTGGACAGAAGAGATTACAGTCATTAATCAAATAATTAGAGGGGTTTAGTTCTTCATAATACTCAAACATTCCAGGCCTAGTCCAATAAATTATTTCTGCATCAATATCTTGATACGCTAATACTTGGGGTCCTGAAATAATTGAAAATCCTGGAAGATTTGCACTATAATATTCTTTACCTAATTCTTCATCAAAAGGAACTGCATAAGACTTATAATACGCATTAGTTCCATTGATTGATTGTAAAATGCATAAAATTAAAATTATGGATAAAATTATTTTTTTTAAATTTGGTTTTAATTTAAGTTTATTAAATAGTTGACTTAAACCATAATAGGATAATAAAAATATGTATGGGTAGATAATGAGCATGTATCTTGTTTCTTTATGGCCCACAGTAGAATAATAAACAAAAAATAAAGTTGATGTAATTAATAAAAGCCAGAGAGGTTTGTTTTTATTAATTTTTTGTTTAAATAAAAAGAAAATTGCACATAATGAAAATATTATAAATATAGAATCTAACAAAAGATTTGTTGGATAATATAAAATGCCTTCATTGATTGATTGACTCACTATATGAATTGTTTCAGATGCTTGCCTAAATGGTTCTATAGGATTTCCAAAATTAATATTATTAAATATCAAATATGGTGTTAGTATAATTAGAAACCCTAAGAATAAAAAAATACATTTTTTTATTAAATTAATAAATTCTTTAGATTTGTTTTTCTTTTGGTTTGTAATAAGTTCAAATATAAAAAATAAACCTATTGCTGCCATAAGTAACATATTTGGAAATCTGATTAGTGTGGATAATCCAATTATTATGCCAATTAAGAATAATGATTTCTTTTTAATAAAAAGATATATTGCAAGAAATGAAATAGACATTGAGAAATTATCATTTAAAACTCTAGACCCAAAAAAAACTAAAGTTGGTGCTATGGCAAATAATAATGTAGGTATAATTGCATTTTTTTTACTAAAAATTTCTTTAGATATTAAATAAACTAAAAATATGGATAATATAGTTGAAGAAATTACTATAATATGGCCTGCAACTGTTGATTTAATTCCAAATAACCAAAGTACTCCCATCGTTAAAGAGAAAAATGGAGGCCTTATTAATTCATAAAAACCTAATTTTCCAAATGTTAGTAAATATTTAGACATGCTAATATAAATTGTGGCATCCCAAAACAAATTAGTTTTTCTAATTATTAGAATAAAAATATAAATTAAGAACAATACAATTAATAATAAAATTTTCCAATCAAGTTTAATCTTTTGTTTCATTTGACTTTTCATATATGAATATGTTTAATATATATTAATTTAAATAATTATCCTGTATAGGCCCAAATTTCTATTCCATCTAAGGAATACACTTGTTTAAACTGCCCGCTTTCTGCAAGTAATAAAAGGAGGCCTTGATTGTCTTTTTGCCAAACTAATCCATTTTTCATCTCTTGATCTATGAAAATATATTTAATTTCATATTTGGCTAATTTTTCTTGTGTGTCTGAAAGATGATGGGTATTAAAAAGTATATTAGAATCTTGACTTCTTTGAAGGGTTTCCTTTTTAGATAAATCTGGATTCATTAAGGTCGGTTTATTTGCAAGATGCTCAATCCAATAACCATTTGAGTAATGTGATAAAACTGCCCCATCTGGTTGATCTTTAAGCCAATTTAAACTCTCTATTTTGGCCATTGAAGGTTCTGAATTAGATATTCTATCTAAATATGAAACTGTTGTAAATAATAAACCACATAAAATAATTAAAATTGCTATATTCTTTAAATTGTGTAATTGCCATTTTCTTTTGATTATTTTGATTAATGCTGTGGCAACTATAAATACTAAAACGAAATTGAGATATAGTCTTAAGATTGGAAATTTATAGGATAAAATTAATGCAAGTATTGAGCCCACATAAAGTGGTAATGCGTCATTTGATTTATTAATCATAAATAATCCTAAGATAGACATCATTATGAAAAATAAACTAAATGAAATCAATGCACCAAAATCTGTTATGAATGAATTAAAAATATTTACTTTGATTAAGTTTTGATTTATTAATATTCCATATTTTAAATAAAATGGGATGTAGTAAAACAATGAAGATACTACTAGTGTCATTGACGGCCAGAATAATCTTGTTCTTATTTGTTTTTGATAAAAGGCTAGTATTATGAAAAATACCATTAATATTATTGCATGGCTAATCCCAAATAGTGGAATGAGTAAACATATCAAAATTATTGGTAATTTAGGTTTCTTATTTAATATTAAATATGTGATAAGTAAGTTGAGAAATACTGGTATGTATGAATTATTTGGGAATGCAAAAAGATAGATAAATATGGGCGATAAAATAAGTATTATTGAAGTTAAATTTGCAGTAAATCTTTTTTTAGTTAGATTTTTTATTATCAGATTAAAAATGTATAGGGAAAATAATCCAAAGATTAAAGGGATGGAATAAATTAGTATTCCTAAAGGTATAAGCTTTGAAAGATATGCAAGAATGTAATGATTTGGGTTTTGAACATAATTACTTCCCCCATATGCTAATGGGTCCTGATCCAAATAATTGTTTTCAGATATTTCATTTGCTATATGTAAATTATTATATGCTATTGGGCCAATGGGATTCCCATCGTAATTAATTAACCTTACTATAATTGGTATTAGAAGTATTATTAATGCAAATATTAAAATGAATTTGAATGTTTGTTTTTTATTTAATTCTTTAAGTATCATTTATATCACACATTTAACTTTATATATTATAATTTCATCATTATAAACTTGATCAAAACATTCATTGTTTATGTAATGTATTGAATTGATTTCAAAATAGTCTTTTGCTTTTTGTGAAAAATAAATATACTTAACATTATACTTGGTTGTTTCCCTTAATGCATTGGTTGCAAATTTAGCTGAAAATATTTGGCTTTGTGCATTTAATCTTTGTTGGGCATCTGAAAACAATAGAAAATTTTGATTGAGTAGAACCTCTCTTTCTGCAACTGATTTTATGATGTGGCCTTCATTATACATTGAAGCTATAACTGCCCCTTCCGGTGTTTTTGCCTTAATCCATTCTAATGCATTCATCTCTTTTTGATTAAATGCATTTTCAGATGCCTGTTGAATATGTATAAATGAAGGGATTAATGATGCTAAAATTAAGAAGATAGTTAGGATTATTAAAATTGTTTTCTTAGCTGGTGCTTTTGTATTTAGGAAAGATTTGGAAATATCTAAATATGCCTGTGATGAAATTATTATTAGGGAAATTCCTAAAATTGTTAATGCAGTTACTGATTTAACTAATCTAAACCACATTAATGCGAATGAAAGTATAATTACTGATGAGAATAGGTATATGGACCTCTTTTGTCTATTTATTAAATATTGATAGATTACAGAGATTCCTGCTATAAATGGGATGATGCCTATTGCATAAATAGCTTCTAAGAAGTTTATTTCTGAAAAATAGATTTGCAAAATTTGTGCAGGCGTATTTTGCCAAATTGTGTTATACCCGTGAAATAAAAATATGTTTTTGAATAGGATTGCAGTAAACCAAATAACAATGAATGATGTAAATAATGTTATTTCCAACTCCTTGGAATCATTTTTCAAATGAGTTGATTTAATTAGTATAATATAAGATAAAAGTGAAAGGACCAGTATTATGGATATGGAGCTGGTAAGTGTTAAAAGTATTGCTAAAGCAAGAAAAATATATGCACTCCTTTTGTTATTGTTAATATCTAATAAAAAGTATAATGCTAGGAAAAATAATGGAATTGCAAATGTACTTACAGATACTGTATTTGTTGTAGATTTTAGGAATATGGGGATTGTCCCACCAATTAATGCATTTAAGTATGAAACTTTTTTGTTTCTTGTAATTTTCATAGAAAGAAAATAAATAATTATAGATAGTGAGGCCGCAAATATTTGTGGTAGTATTTTTGCAACCAAATTTATTGGTATGATTATTGAAAAAAAGGATAATATGTAATAAAATAATGGGGCAGAAGTCATAAATATTTTCCCTTCTGACATATAGTAAGAAGATGGATGACCTGTTTCCATTATACTTTTTACTTGGTCAATATTTTGATAGGAGACATCATCTGAAAAATTAGCCTGGGTTAATGTAAAACTCAACCTTAATGTTAAAACTAATAGAAATATGATTAATAGGATTATTTTTTCTTTTCTATCTGCCATAGTTGTTTAAGGCCTGATGGATTTATAAAATTAATTGATAACCTTTAAAAAGAGCTAGAATATTGAATTTATATGGAATTTGTGTCAAGTGGGAGTGGCTTTGTTGATAATTTTCTAGGTGGTTTAGGTAAAAATCAGATTAATATGGTTTATGGAGAAGCTGCAACCGGAAAAACTACTTTATGTTTGATTTTTTGTGCTGAAATGGCTTCTCAGGGCAAAAAGGTGATTTTCTTGGATTCTGAAAATGGTTTCTCTGTG
>JAGLOT010000040.1 GCA_023137655.1 Nanobdellota archaeon
GAAGTGCCATTATAATATTTAGAAATAATACTTTTCTGAGCCATAATCTCGAGGTTCCTACTTAAAGAACTTTTAGGAATACTAGTTAAATACTTTAATTGTGTTTGGGAAGCTTCGCCTTTCTTTTCTATTAATGCATCTATGATTTTTAGTTGATTCTCATTTAAAGTTAACCTTACAGTTTTCAATTTTTCTTGATTAAGAATTTTGTTGTTTTGTATATTCTTTTTAGCAATGTATTTTACTAAAAGTAATGTAAAGAATATCAGTAAGGATAATAATATAAAAAATCCAACATAAGCTATAATTGTACCATAAGATTTAATAGGGCTCCTTGTTCTTTGGTAAGAATATTCTATTTCAATATCAAAAGATTCATTTTGTCCTGAAAAGGTTAATAAGTGTTTATTGTTGTCAACTGACATAAAGACTTTTGAATCAGTATTAATATTATGAATATCTGAGCCAGAAGGCAAATAAACTTTAATCATGTAAGCCTTCATGATTTCATCTGTGCTGTATGAAAAAAACCAAGGACCATCTTTTTTTGTTAATTCATCTGTATAACCATTTATTATATTATCTTCAGGTTTAATTTCTGATAGAACATCTATGTTTGTTTCTCCTTCTACAAGGGCAAAACCAGATGTGTCAAGCGTGATTTTTTCATTAATGAATGTATTTGCTTCTGCTGTTGAAATTAATAGAATCAATACAAGAAATCCTAAAATTAATGGTTTATACCCCATAATGGGTTGATAATGAGTGAATGTTTAAAAGTTTTTAGTAAAGAATGAAAAAGAAACGCCACGACCCGGATTTAGACAAATTGTCCAAATCCTTAGAATAATTGGAATAATAGAAAAAAAGAAAAATAAATGAGGTTAGTACATAAGGTTTTATTTTATTTATTAAGATTCCCTTATCTGACAATCCCCATAAAGATAAAAATCATCTCCAATCTTTGCTTCAAATGAATTAGATTCTAAATCAGTAAATTTTACATTGAGAATCCCATAATCACTACTTGAAGCCATATAAGGATTTATTTGTTCCCAAGATAATTTAACCCCATAACCATCCCATGTATCAAAATATTGCAATCTATCATTTCCTTTTAAATCAAAAGACATACTATGAATTAATTCTCCTTTTTCATAATCTCCCCATTCTCCTGTTTTAACCATTTCATATACTTTAGTTTCGACTACACCCTCTAGTGGAACTATTGTACCATCAGAAGATTTAGGTTCTATATAATATATTATTCCATCATCTTCTGCATCAGCATCCCAATTATCAGAATATCCACAACTTAAATCTAAATGAGTTACTTCTTTTGCCATTGCTTCAGCTATATCCTGAGCATCACTTTGAGAACCCCCAAATAGGTCTTCTGCAACAGATTCTGGAAATAATTCGGGAATTGATTCATCGTACATAATATGTGATAATTCCCAAAAAGCATCCATATAAGGATTATTTTCCAAACCTTTTTCTTCAGATTCATAAACATCCTTAATTGCCTTATTAGGTATATTCATTGTACCTATAATTTGATTTTCATCGTTTAAATAGTTAATTTTTAAATTATCAAAATTTGTTGTTACCTCATATGTCCTTAGACTAATCCCTAGAGTAAACATACTCAATATAAATTTAGACATAGATTCTGGATGGATAACAAAATCCATTTGAATATCAGAACTTTCTTTAGATATTTCAACATTTGTAAAAAAAGTTGTATTTTCATCATTTAAATTATTAAAGTCCGTTTCTAGCTTATTTATATCAGAAGAAAAAGTATCTTTAACTTTATCAAGAATATTTTTCTCTTCTTTTATTCCACTTTGTGTATTTTCACCAGATTGTGAAATACTTTGTGTAGAACACCCTACTAAAAACATAATTAAAAATAAAAAAACTATTATTTTGATTTTTTTCATTTATATTGCCCCTCAATATAGTTATTAAATACGTTAATATTATTATTTATTTAAATCTTATCTTTAATTTAATTAATCTTTGATATTTTTGAAATCTTTGACATCCCAACAGATTATGTGACAGAAATTCTTAGATGTTTGGAATGTCCGTATAACATTAGGATTTTTATTAGCCCATTTAGAAACAACCCCTACAATTTGGTTTGTTGTTAATCTGACTCTTGGTTGTGGTTTTGAGAATTTGTCTGAAATTTTTTCTTCTTGAGAAAATAAAATCATAACAAACCATGCCTTTGATTTTTTAGAAACATTAAATAATTTATGAATATCATGTTTAAATGGAGCTTCACCAATAAATTTTGAATAATTCCAATAGTTAGAATGGGGATATTCCCAAACTGGTTTAAGTTCAATCCAAGTATTTACATTTAAACAATCTTTTTCTGTTATAACCACATCACATTCCTCTTTAGGGTTAAGAGGAAACGGATATTCCATAAATACCTTTAAACCTTCATCAATTAAAACATCTGCACAATGAATTTGAAATTCTTTTTCAGAAAAATTGTTGATATCTTTATCAATACTTTTTAATTTCTTCTTGATTCTTTGAGTATAATTATCTAAATCCATTTATGAAAAAAAGAAGTTTTAGTATAAAAAACTATTCTTCAATTTACCTAAATATATTAATTTCTATGAATTTTGAGAAAAAGTAAATATCTACGACCCGGATTAAGACAAATTGTTCAAATCCTTAAAAATAAAAATAATAAAATTTATATATAAAAAGGGTATTTTAACTAAAATGATTTATGTTACTTATTTATTCTTTATGTTTTTAATGTATTTAATTCCTATTTCACAAAGTCATATGATTTTTAAAATATTTGAAGTATCAATTATTATTTGGTTATGTAGGTGTATGCTTAAATCGACAAATTTAAACATAGATAAGCCACTAATATTTGGAATTTTAAGTATTTTAATAGGCTTATTGGTACCTTTTATGGGCATTATTCTTGGAATTGTTGTATTAATAATTAAAAAAATAAAGAAACAAAAAACTCTTTGTATAATCTTGGGTTGGTCAGGTATAAGCATATCTATTATTTCTTGGATAGTTGCATTTTTTATGCATATTTGATTATTTAAATAATATAAATTTATAACAAATAAAATATTTTTTACTTATTAAGAATTATTTTATTATTCTCTATTAATTTAACGCTAGATACTACCGAGTCTGATTTCAGTGGTTCAAATATATCATTTGAAAAACTAATCTCTATATTTTTTTCTACACCATCTCCTCGGTATAATATTACAGAACCACCTTGATTATTTTTATGTCCAAACATACCCCATCCTTCTTTATTGGATATGGATGTAACTTCTGCTAAATTCATGCCTAAATTTAGTTCTTTATATAATTTTATATAAGGGTCCCTTTCTTTGTAAACTTTAAATATAATGGTTGCAATTAATATTAAGATTATTAAAGATAACATTAAATATTTTATATTTCTTTTTTTTCTATTCTTTTTATCTTCACTCTTTTTTTTATTCCCCAAATATTTTTTTCTTTTTTTTTCTTTTAGATATTCATCATTTTTTTGACTTCCTAAACTTTTTAAAAATAATTTTCTTATTCTTGGATAAACTAGTAAAAATAGTATTAATCCAATAACTATCAACATTATTGATTCCCCTTTAGTCCAATGATTTATAAATGAAATGAAAATAAAGAAGATTGCCCATAAAATATAATTTATTGATAGGAATATATTCACAAATTTATTTTGAGTCATATCCTCTACAAAAAACAAGATTACAAACCCAAAATAAACTAACAAGACATATTTCAAAGGTAGGAATATTAAAAGAGGTAATACAAAAAGTAAGGATATGATAAACCACCAATAAAAAGGATGTCCTGATTCGGAAACATTAATATGTTTAAATTTCTTTCGTTTGGAATAACTACCATAATTTTTGGTTTTATCTAATTTTTTCTCAATTATATGTGCAATATCTATAGCATTTTCATAACAAGTATCTGCTCTAAATGTTTTTCTTTTCCAACCTAATTCTCTTAAAACATAATATCTCTTTTTATCTATTATCTTTTGTTCTTCAGATTCATGATAAGGACCATTAACCTCTATAACTAACATTTCATTAGGAAAAGCAAAATCTACAGTCATTTGAGAAATTTTATATTGTGGTTGAGGGTCGAGACCAATTTTTATCATAGCCTCATACAATCTGTTTTCAGAAACATTCATACCATTATCAAGTTTAGTATCCCAAGCATCCATAAAATAGAAAAACCTTAGATATTATAAAAATTTAACTGAAAATGTATTAAGGGTATATTTATTAACTAATCAATCTGTTTGAGAATATGTCTATGTTAATCCCTATAAAGTATAGTATTAGAAATTATCCTCAAAATATCACTGCCAATATCCAAGAGATTGCAGCACATTTTGATAAATCTGAAATAACCCTAAAATGGATTATTCTTTACATACAGAATATTCTTTTGGGAAGCGTAAATTTAACACTGAATTGATTAAAGAATTTACTACACTATCTAATTCACATAAAAATTTTGTTCCAAAATTATGGTTTAATTCTACATGGGCTGAAGAATTTGCAAAATTTATAATTAAATTAGTAAATAAAAATAAATCACCTAGTATTATTGAAATACATCCCCCTTTTAATGATTATTGCACCTCAATTAAAGAATTTGTTAAAATATATGAAATTTTTGAAGAAATAATATTGGAAAAATTTCCAGATGTTAAAATCTTAATTGAACATAGGTCAGGAACTGTTTATAAGTGCGGAAAATTTTTAATTTCTACTTGTGAAGATTTATTAGAATTACACGCTTTAGTAATTGAAAAAAAATTAAAATTAAAGATGGTGGTTGATTTTCCACAAATATTTACAAGTTATAATATAAGTACAGGTAGATTTACTAAAGAAGTAATTAAAAAAATAATGAATCTAATCCATCCATTCAAAACATCAATTAGGAGCATACATTTGTGGGGGAAAAGAAAATATGGAAATAGGCTTATCTCACATATGGGTGATTTAAATTCATATTTTTGTTCTGAAGAATTAAAGAATGTATTCTTAGAAGAAATGTTTAAATTATTAAATGAAGATACTCCATTATATTTTGTACCTGAAGTAAATAGTACTGATGAAGACCTTAAATCAATAATAAATGATTTAGAAAAAACAGGTTTTAAATTTATATGATTACTTTTTGGATAATATTCAGATTTAAATCAGGTGATTGGTAGATGCGCGAGCGGGACTATTTACCCCTTTGGGTAAATCAAGAGTTTTATGTTTGATTTTATTTAATAAGGCCTGTAACTTTCTTTTTCTTTAATTATAGCAAACTTGAGCTGTTTCTGTTGAATTCTTGTTAGTTTTTCCAATACGAATGGGGAAATCATAAGAGTCCCTCAAGAATACAGGGCAAAACTCAAGAATAATTATTATTAATTGGTTCTAGTTATCAAAAGATTCATCGGAGAATCAAAATAAGAACTTATATTTTTTTTAAATGTTTCATTCATTCCATTTATTTGATATTCAGCAAAAACATTTACATTGAATAAACATACTCCACATCCAGTAAATTCTGTGGTTTTATTTTCTCCTTGTTGTATTCCCCTCGTAATGAGGATTATTATGAACATTATATGTTGCCCCTATTGCCAGCTCATTCTGAAAAAACTATTCCTTTTGGAAATGAAGAGGTTATAAACGGCTTTAAAAAAGGTAATTGCTATCCATTTGCTAAAGAAAAAAGATCTTATGCCTCCATCACCTTTAGTACAGGAGATTTTACTTTTAATGAATTTCATATCTTTTTGTGATAATCAAGGGGAGATATTCTCCAAAATCAGCTTGGAATAAAAAAGGCGATATTTCTACTTCATGGAAAAATCAAGACAGAAAAACAAATTCAAAACTTTATGATTTCATTGTATCAAAAATCGCCATCGATCCTTTAATCTATTATTTGATTTGCCCACGCATAGCTAAAGCTATGCTAAATTTAATTTTTAATGAAAAATTAGATTAAAATGAAATTAGTTATCCGACACAGCAAAAAATGCAAAAATATTTATAAGATTAATTTTAATAAAATTATATGGAAAAAATAAATAAGGGAAATATAATCCTTATTGTCTTATTATTTTCAATAAGTTTAACCGGGTGTTCTAATCATGAAGATATTAAAATAAGCAATATAGAT